>NZ_KV788988.1:49258-75179 GCF_001807395.1 Arthrobacter sp. HMSC06H05
GTCGAACGAAACAACCTCGGCACGGATGAACCCGCGCTGGAAATCCGTGTGAATCACGCCGGCCGCCTCAGGCGCGGTAGCACCCTGCTTGATCGTCCACGCACGCGTCTCCTTCGGGCCCGCCGTCAAATACGACTGCAAACCAAGCGCCTCATAGCCAGCCTTCGCAAGCTACTCCAGACCAGACTCCTCAATGCCAGCGTCAGCGAGCATCTCTGCCGCATCGTCCTCATCAAGTTCCGCGAGCTCCGCCTCAAACTGAGCGTTCAAGAACACCGAAACCGCCGGCGCAACCGACTCCGCAAGCGAAGCCTTCAGTTCCTCATCGGCAAGCCCATCGTCATCCAGGTTGAACACGTAAATGAACGGCTTAGCGGTCAGCAACTGCAGTGGCTTCAGCTCGTCCAGATCCACCTCATCGCGGGCAGAGAACAGCGTGCGGCCATCAGAGAGGATCTTCTCAGCCTGCTCTACAGCCTCAACATAAGCCTTACTGACCTTCTTGTTCGTCAGCTCCTTCTGCAGCCGCGGCAACGCCTTCTCCACAGACTGCAGGTCCGCCAGGGCAAGCTCAGTGGTGATGACGTCAATGTCCGATGCCGGATCAACTTCCCCAGCGACGTGGACAACATCGGAATCCTGGAAGCCGCGGGTCACCTGGCAGATCGCGTCCGCCTCACGAATGTTCGCGAGGAACTGGTTACCGAGCCCCTCGCCCTCAGACGCGCCCTTCACAATGCCCGCGATATCAACGAAAGACACGGTTGCCGGCAGGATCTTCTCCGAACCGAAAATCTCTGCGAGCTGCGGCAAACGCGAATCCGGAAGGGGCACCACACCCACGTTCGGTTCGATCGTCGCGAACGGATAGTTCGCCGCCAAAACATCAGCACGGGTCAAAGCGTTAAACATAGTGGACTTGCCCACATTCGGGAGCCCAACGATTCCAATAGTAAGAGCCACGCCCACCATTCTACGTGGCGCCGGACAGATAGACGCCGGACGCGTACCGGCGGGTGCGGGCTGCGTTGCGGCGGACAAGCTCCGGCGGTTGCACCTCGGCGAGCGCAGGTTGCGTTCACGTTAAAACCCTGTGACCGGCGGGGATACTCGTGTTCCCTAACCATCACGGCCGATTCACTGAACTGTTGCGTTGGTTCTGTAGAGCTTGGAGTGTCCCTGACCTTGACACTCCACCCGAAAGTGAAGGACATGAAACCTTCGAGGTTCACCTCTCGCCGCAACAGCAACACCAACAAGGTCCTTGCTGCAGCGGTCTTAAGTTTCTCGCTCGCATCCGCACCCATCCTCGCGCCGGCCACCGCATCGGCCGCAAGCAACGCCGCACACTCGCTCCGGGCTGATCAGCCCGTCCAGCCAGACGCAGATACTGCGCCGCTCACCGTGACCGAACTCAATAGCGGCAACGACAACACCACGACGCGCGACTACCCTTTCGTTGAGCTGACCAACCCCGGCTCTAAGCCAGTCACGATCGGTAAAGACGGCCTCAGCCTCAGCTACATCACCGAAGACACCACAAAGACGGCCAACGATGTTGAGCTTGAGGTCGATGCGCCCGTCACCATCAAACCCAACGAGAAGGTTGTGCTGTGGCTGACCCCGCAACGCGAGAACGCCTCCGAAGCGGCTGGCGAGGCATCCGCTGAGGCGCGCGACGAAACCGAGACCTCCGGCAAGCCACAGGAAACGCAGGAAGACATCGCGGCTTTCAAGAAAGCGTGGAAGCTCAATGACTCGACCCGTGTTGAGATCGCGCACGGCCTGGAAAGCAAGGTAGAGAAGACGTTCGGCCTTCGCGTCTCCGACTCGCAAGGTAAAGAACTCACCCGAGCGTTCACCTCAACAGAAACCGCTCAACCGAGCGATGTTGCAGAACCCGGCGAGACCGCAGAGCCGAGCCAGCCAGCAGAGCCGAACGAATCGGCAGCACCAACGGATGCTGAAACCCCAGCTGAGACCACGGAACCAACCGAGTCTGCGTCCGAGCAACCATCCGAGTCCTCTTCCGATAGCCCGTCTGAGATGCCGTCGGATTCGGAGTCGCCATCGGAATCCCCTTCAGAGTCGGCGGGCCCTTCAGAATCGGAGTCCCCGTCTGACTCGGCATCACCATCCGAATCTGCTGACCCGAGCAAGGAACCTGCCCCAGCCGCAGGTAACCTCGGCAAGCTGCTGATCACAGAGCTTGTCCCGGATTCGACCAACGTTGGTGGCTCGGACGGATACGAGTTCATCGAGATCTACAACCCAACCAACACCGCGATCAACCTGCGCGACTACCAGCTCCACTACCTCTACATCCTCAACGACCTCACCATCACTAACTCCGCTGAATGGCCGATGGAACCGCACGATGCGGTGGTTGAGCCGGGCAAGACCGTGGTCGTGTGGATCAAAAACGGGCCTAACGACAACCTGAGCGCGGAAGACTTCGCGAAACATTACGGGGTCAATCTCGAAGACTTCACCCTGGTTGAGAACAAGTCCGCCGGCATGGCCAACGGAAGCCCCCGCGGTATGGAACTGCGCACCCGCACGGGTGAGAAAGTCCACCGCGTCAACTACAACGTGACAGGCGAGAAAGACCCAGCCAAAGACATCGGGATCCACTACGCCGCCAACCCTGATGATCCGGGTAACGCGAACATCCTCGAAAAGAGCGCAGCAACCCCGGGCTCCATCAAGCCAGAACAAGCTCCCGGCAGCGTCATCGACATCCCGGAAGATGCTGAAGCCCCGGTCATCAAAGACCAGAGCCCTAAGTCACTGGACCCCAACAAGAACGGTGAACTGAAGTTCAAGATCACCGACAACGTCCAGGTACGCCGAGTAGAGCTCACCCTCTCCTCCAACGCCGATCCCGAACCGCAGGTCCACAACGTCACCAACAACGGCGACGGAAACTATACGTTCACCATCCCGAAAGCAGACCTGCTCGGTAAGCGCTACTTCGAATACACCGTCACCGCAAGCGACGGAACCAACGAAACCACCACCGAAAAGGTGCGTATCCCGCTCGATGGCGTCAACACGGATCCGTTGCGGCTCAACGTCAAAGATGGTGAGTTCGTGCGTGGGACCGTCCCCCTCTCGGTGGCATCAGACACCCCGGGCGAAAAACTCGGGGTCTGCGTCAACGACAAGCCACTCACCGATACCCACGCTTCACTCGAAAAGGCACCGACCTTCGCGTTCGAAACCTCCCAAACTGACACCTTCTTCCGCAACGGCGTGCTCGTTGACGGCGACGTCCTCCACATCTTCGACGAAGGCACCTACGCCGAATGGGCCACCGTCTCAACCGATGTGCCACTCAACTACGTGACCGCCGGAAAACCACTCCAGGTCGACATCGCCGCCGGCACGAAAGCCGCACCAGGCCCAGACCCAAACGAAAACAACGACGACTTCGTGGTCCGCAACGTCCGGCTCGTCCTCCCCGACGGCCGCACCCTCCGCGCACCAGGTTGGGAAGACCCCACCCAAATCATCCAGATGGGTGACTCCACCGGCAAAGTCGAAGTCCTCGAAGCGCCCTTCACCATCCCAGAAGACGCCTACAACGCCCAGGCCGCCCAATGGGACTCCACCACCGTGGCCGACGGCGAACACACCGTGTGCGGAACCAGCCCCGACGGCGCCCGCACCGAACGAACCATCAAAGTCGACAACACCGCCCCCGCCATCACCACATCCGTAAAGGACGGAGAAGAGAAACGCGGCGGCTTCACCATCGACTTCGACGCAACCGATAAAGGCTCGGGACTCGACACGATCGAAGCCACCCTCAACGGCGAGAAAATCGACAACGGAACCAAACTCTCCAGCGTGACCATGCCAGCCGGCACCCACACCCTGGAAATCACTGCCAAAGACAAGATCGGCAACGTCTCCAAACGGACCCTGACCTTCACCACCCCCGTTGAACAACCCAACGGAACCATCTCCAACCAAGCCGGCGCCATCCTCAACGTCTGCACCCCAGGCTCACTGACAGCCCGCGTATCTGACCCGAGCGGTGACCCACTCACCGTGTCCTTCCGCGAAGGCCACACCTCAAGCCTCGAAAGCGAGACCCTCACAGCCGTGAGCGGAACCGTCAACAACGCCAACCAAACCGAACGGAACGGCGACACGCTCACGGCCGGGGGCACCACCACATCGGACACTGAGCTTCCATTCCACGCGTTCACCACCGCGGTACCGGAAGACGCCGGCGAGGACGCCCTCGTACGTCTCGCTTGGGAAGGCACAACCGACCCCGGCGCCCGCATCCGCCTGCTCGTGTGGAACACGGCAACCAACGCCTACCAAGAAGTCGATGTGGCACTCACCGACAAGAAAACCGGCGAAGCCACACTCGAGGCGATGGTGCCGCTAGGTGAACACGCCGTAGACGGCGAAATCCGTGCCATAGTCCAACACTCCGAAGGCTGGGCCGGGCCTAACCTCTCCGGACGCGACAGCGCCGTAGAGCCATACCACCCAGACGACACCCCACGCAGCGAATACGACTTCACCTTCGCGTGGGAAACCGACACCCAGTACTACAACGAATCCTTCTACGACCACCAGATCGCCATCCACAACTATCTGCTGGAACGCCGCGAACCACTCAACCTGCAGTACCTCTTCCACACCGGCGACATCGTCGATAAAGCCGAGCAACAGTTCCAGTGGGACAACGCCAACAAGGCCTACAAGATGCTCGATGACGCCGGCCTCCCCTACGGCGTGCTCGCCGGTAACCACGACGTCGGGCACATGAGCAACGACTTCACCGAATACTCCAAGAACTTCGGTGCCCACCGCTTTGCACACAACCCGTGGTACGGCGGCTCATACCAGAACAACCGCGGCCACTACGACCTCATCACCGCAGGCGGCCACGACTTCATCATGCTCTACATGGGTTGGGCCCCAGGCGATGAAGAGATCGCGTGGATGAACGAAGTGCTCAAGGCATACCCTGAACGCACCGCGATCATCAACCTCCACGAATACATGCTCACCACCGGTGGGCTCGGCCCGATCCCGCAAAGGATCTACGACGAGGTGATCACCCCGAACCCGAACGTCCGCGCCGTGATGAGCGGCCACTACCACGATGCCTACACGCGAGTGGACCGCTTCGATGACAACGGCGACGGCGAAGCCGAACGCACCGTAACCCAGATGCTGTTCGACTACCAGGCGCTACCCGAAGGCGGCCAAGGCTTCCTACGGCTCATGCACTTCGACAACAAGGGCCAGCACGTGAAAGTCCGCACCTTCTCGCCATCGCTGAAGCAATACAACGCCGAAGACGCGACGCTGGAGCCAGAACACCAAGAGTTCACGCTCAGCTACGACGCCTTAGGCCTCGAAGCGAGAACCAAGTCCCTCACCACAGCCAAGGCACGCGTGGACGTGCTCACTGCGAAGGAACTCGGCTCCGTGGAGGATGTGGAGTCCGGCACCGAAGCCAAGGTTTCCGTTGAAAACCTCAGCGACGGCGAGCACACCATCTACGTTCTAACAACCGACCCATACGGCGCCAAGCACTACTCCGCGCTGCAACGCGTCACCGTCCAAGGCGGCGACTGCGACATCGAGAAACCAGACAACCCAGGCACCGACGTCGAACCCGAAAAGCCGGGCGAACCGGGGAAGCCAGGCGAACCGGGGAAGCCGGGCGGGCCAGGCGGTCCGGGTAAGGCACCGGATGGTGACTCCGCGGGCGCCGGGGCTACGGGTGCCGGGACTACGGGTGCCGGCGATACCAGCCCTCGACAGCACCAACCGAACCGCCCCGCTGTGGCTCTCGCGGCAACCGGCGCTGATGTCACAGCCCTCGGCCTGGCTGCCGTATCCCTCACGATGGGCGGCGCAGCCATGGCATGGATGTTGCGGCGACGCACACGCTGACCTAGCCACACAAGCTAGGCACAACCAGCCGGCTCCAGCTAGTAGCTAAGGCTGGCTACATAACCGATGCGGTGGTTCCCTCTAATTGGAGGGAACCACCGCTGCATTGCAGGAAAGCTCACGCCGCGTTTCCGCAAAACCTGTGCCGCGTTTCAAACTGTCAGGGGGTCTTGAGAAGCTAGAGGCATGGAGGCTATTTCAATTGTTTTGGCGGTTCTCGCGCTCATTATCGGGCTTGTTCTTGGCGCGTTCGCCGCCCTTCGCTGGGGCCCGGGGTCCGCGGAGCGAGGCGAGATCGAGCGGTTACGCTCCACCGTGGATCAGTTGCGCTCCGGGCTCGAACAAGCGCATGAAGCCGAATCCCGTGCCCGCGCAGAGGCCGCGGGAGCACTCGGGCGAGCCAACGTTCTAGAACGCACCCAAGCTGAGTACGAAGCGCAGAAGGCCGAGCAGGAGAACACCGAGAACCAGATCCTGCGCACGCTGGCACCCATGACGACCAAGCTCCACGAGCTCGGGATCACCGTCAACAGCATGGAAAAGCAACGCAACCGGCACGACGCAACCCTCCAAGAACAGCTACGCCACCTGATAGAGCACGATCAGAAACTGCTCACCACAACCACAGCGCTCGCCGGGGCGCTCAAAGACACCTCCAAACGCGGCTCGTGGGGCGAGATTCAGCTGCGCCGCATCGTCGAGCTAGCCGGGATGACTCGCCACGTCGACTTCACGGAACAAGCCTCCGTCCGCTCCCGCGACGAAACACCAGGCGGCAGGCCAGACATGGTCGTGCACCTGCCAGGCAACGGCAACATCGCTGTGGACGCTAAAGCTCCATTCCCAGACGCCGAAACCTTCAGTGACCAACGCGAATACGAGCTCACCACGGCCAAAGTGCTCGAAGACCGCATCAAAGAGCTCAGCAAACGCTCCTACCAGACCGTGCTCGAGGGTAGCCCAGATGTCGTCGTGTGCTTCGTGCCCGCCGAATCGATGCTGTCGCGTGCGCTCGATGCCCGGCCGCAACTACTCGACACCGCGTTTGCGAACAACGTTGTTCTCGCATCCCCCAACACGTTGCTTGCGATCCTCAAAGGGCTCGCCGTGTCATGGCGTCAACACCAACTCACCGACAACGCGAACGCCCTCTACAAGGAAGCGAAAACACTGCACGAACGCATCGGGATCGTGCTCGGGCATTTCAACGAACACGGTAAAGCCCTCAACCACAGCGTTGAAAGCTACAACCGGATCCTCAGCTCCATGAACGTACGGCTACTACCGAGCCTGCGGCGCATCCAAGAACTCGACCCAGCCATCGGGCCAACCAACGCCGAAAACAACCTCGCCGCCCTCGACGCCAGTGCCAACCCGACCCCGCACGTCAATGACTAGCCCTATGTCGCAAAGGCTATGTGGTTGGGCGTGCGCCGCGGCCACCTAGCACGCGGGAATCGTCGCCGTCCTCACGCAACTTCACGCGAAGCTCCTTCGGCAGCGAGAACAAGATGTCCTCCTCCGCCGTCACAACCGGCTCGACAACGTCATAACCGTACTCAGCCAGAAGATCCAGAACCTCCTGAACCAAAACATCAGGAACAGAAGCACCCGAAGAAACGCCTACCGTGGCAACGCCCTCAAACCAGGACTCATCCACCTCACGCGCAAAGTCCACCAGCTCCGCACGCTTAGCGCCATACTGCAACGCGACCTCAACCAGCCGGACCGAGTTCGACGAGTTCGTCGACCCAACCACAATCACCAAATCAGCGCGCGGCGCCAACTCCTTAATGGCAGACTGCCGGTTCGTGGTCGCATAACAAATATCGTCCGATGGCGGGTCCTGAAGATTAGGGAAACGCCCACGCAGAATCTCCACGATCTCCATCGTCTCGTCAACCGACAACGTTGTCTGAGACAGCCACCGCACCGAATCAGGGTTCTTCACCTGAACCGTACGGGCCTCCTCAACGTCGTTCACGATCGTGGTCACCTCAGGCGCCTCACCGTAGGTGCCCTCAACCTCTTCGTGTCCATCATGACCAATCAAGAGAATCTCTTGACCAGCCTTCGCGAAACGCACCGCCTCACGGTGAACCTTCGTCACCAAAGGGCACGTCGCATCAATCGTGCGCAAATTCCTCTGCGCCGCTTCCTCGTGCACAGCAGGGGAAACACCATGCGCAGAGAAAACCACCATCGCGCCCTCAGGTACCTCGTCGGTCTCCTCCACGAAGATCGCGCCGCGTTCCTCCAACGTCTCAACAACGTGACGGTTATGCACAATCTGCTTACGCACATAGATCGGCGGACCGAAATGTTCCAAAGCCTTCTCAACCGTGATCACCGCACGGTCAACACCCGCGCAATAACCACGCGGCTCAGCCAAAAGCACACGCTTTGGCCCACTCACCTCAGCCGCAGCCTCAACCTCTTCACGAGAACGGCGCACACGCGGAACCGGAGGTAACCCCAAAGAAACAGCAGCACTCGACATACTTCAGTATTCTACCGACCGCCGCCGAGCACGGCCCACCGCCAAACCAATCAGCCCCAACACAAGCAGCCCACCGCCGGCCGCAGTCACAGGCAGACCGATCGAAGACGTCACATCCCTAATACCCAGAATGAACGGACGCGCCAACGGCTCCGAAACCACACGAGCAGAGGTATCCAACATGCCGGTCAGCCCCAAAACCAACGCACCGAACGCCAATGCCACAACCCCGGCCGCCACGAACGGTACCGCTCGGCGCCGCGCAATCAGCAACGCAAGAATGAACGATGCGGCAGACACCACCGCGTATGCCTCCCAATGCGCGGACTGCTGCACCTGCATCGTCAACATCGGGATCCCGACCGCTGAAATAGGGATCTGCTCCGTAATACTGAACCGCATGCGCCACTGATCCCCAAACACAGCACCAGACTTAGGGATCACCGAACGCAGCCCCGGGACCTGTTCCGTCGACTGATCAAGCACCTGCTCAACCTTGCGGTTCACTTGCTTCGCAAACGGATCTAGAATCAACGGAATGTCGCCAGCGGAAGCATGCCCCGAACGCACCTGATCAACATAGGCTGCACGGGACTCATCCAGGCTTTGCAGCCACGCACTGTGTGCCTCCGGAGTATCCAAAACCGTATTGACAACCTTGCCCAACGGTTCTTCAAGCAGCCGTTCCAGCTCAGAGTTTTGCACGTTAATGTTCTGGAACAGTGTCTCGTTCGCGTTCTTCGTCAACCGTTCACGCACCTGCGGATCATCAATCACCGGCCCGTACAACTGCTTGATCTCGTCCGGATGCCCTAAGAACCCATCGACCCGGAAACCGGCCCACGCGAAAGCACCGCACACGGCAGCTACCGCCGCAAGGAAGACAGCCAAAACATTACGCACAGTTCAACATCCCATCTCAGGGTTCTACGGTGTGGATAAACAAGATCCTATCCACATGCTTAGCCGAACCCCCTCATAATCAGGTCTAATGGTGTGTATGCACCAACGGGAAGGAAACACACGGGCATGACCGAAACACCCGATGCGCCTCAACCATCCGGTGATCCTCAAGCACCTGGTGGGCCTCAAGCACCCGACGCGGCGCTGCAGCTTCCACATACCGAAGCCGTGCCCACCCCCGACCCGCAGCGCACCTTGGCACCCACCGCCGCGGAAACCACTGACGAAAATCCGTGGCCGCTCAGCTACTTTGCGCACAACCTTAAAACCCACATCGAACGTGTCTCCAATACGTGGGTCGAAGGCCAACTGATCGAGGTCAACCACAGGCGCGGTTCTGTCTTCGCGACCATGCGTGACCTCGAAGAGGAAGCGTCCCTATCGCTTGCGATCTGGGGTGACGTCGCACGTTCGCTGGAAACCCGGCCCGACGTTGGGCAGCGTGTCGTGGCACGCATCAAGCCGAACTTCTGGCTCAAGACCGGCCGCCTATCGATGCGGGTCACCGACATGAAGCCCGTGGGCGAAGGCGAGCTCTTGCTCCGGCTTGAAAAGCTCCGTCGCTCACTCGCCGCAGAGGGCCTGTTCGATCCCGACCGTAAGAAACCGATCCCGTTCCTTCCGCAACGCATCGGTCTGATCACAGGCGCACACTCCGATGCGGAGAAGGACGTGCTACGCAACGCTGAGCTGCGTTGGCCGGCCGTCGCGTTCGAGGTCCGGCACGTCGCGGTCCAAGGCACCCGCAACGTGCCCGAAGTGCTCGCAGCGCTTGAAGACCTCGATGCAGACCCGCAGGTGGACGTCATCGTGATCGCGCGCGGCGGCGGCTCACTCGAAGACCTCCTCGGTTTCAGCGATGAACGCATCATCCGAGCCGTCGCTTCCGCCCAGACCCCCGTGGTTTCCGCGATCGGGCACGAGAACGACCGCCCCATCCTCGACGACGTCGCAGACCTGCGCGCATCCACCCCCACGGATGCCGCCAAACGCATCATCCCGGACGTCGCGGTAGAGAAAGCGACCATCCTCGAAGGGCTCACGCGTATTAACGCGGCGATGAACACGATGCTCGCCCGTGCCCGCACCGACCTCGAGGACCGCCGTTCCCGCCCCGTGCTCAAACAGCCTGAACGGATGGTCGAGGAACGCCGTACCGAGCTGAGTCAGTGGGAGGGCCGCCTCGAAGTCTCGATGCGCACTGCACTCACCCATTCGCGTCAAGAAGTAACGCACTTACTCGACCGGGTCCGTTCGCTCTCCCCGCAGAAGACACTCGAGCGCGGCTACTCAGTGCTCCAAGACAGCACCACCGGGCGTGTCATCATGCACACCGAGCAAGCTCCCGAAGGCAGCGAACTCACCGCGAGGCTCAGCGATGGGACACTTCTGCTCACTTCCGCAGGCGCACGGATCGCTTCTGCAGATACACAGGACTAACCCAAACCAACTACAACCGATGTGAGGTCACCACATGACGGAAAACCCAACCGAACGCCCAGACGTCTCCACGTTGTCCTATGAACAGGCCCGAGCCGAGCTCATCAACGTCGTGCAGCGGCTTGAAGCCGGCGGAGCAACGCTTGAGGAATCCCTCGAACTGTGGGAACGCGGTGAACAGCTCGCCCAACGCTGCCAAGCATGGCTCGACGGCGCGCAAGCCAAACTCGATGCCGCTAAAGCCCGCCGTGAGGAACAGGAAGAAACAGCGGCGCCGGCTGCCCCATCCGAAGATGGAACAACCGGCGCCTAAAACCTGTACTTAGAAACGTACGCCGCGCTCGCGTAGGCCTTCGAGGTATTCCTCGATCCGGTCTAGAGCCTCGTTGAGCAGGTTCACGCCCGGCAAGAACACGAGCCGGAAGTGGTCCGGGTTCGGCCAGTTGAAACCGGTGCCCTGCGTGACCAGGATGCGTTGCTGCCGCAACAGGTCCAGCGCGAACTGTTCGTCATCCTTGATCGGGTAGACCTCCGGGTCAAGACGAGGGAACAGATACAGCGAACCGCTGGCCTGCTGAACGGAGACACCCGGGATCGCTTTCAAACGGTGATAGGCCACATCGCGCTGATCCAAGAGGCGGCCACCGGGCAGAATCAGGTCATTGATCGACTGGTAACCGCCCAACGCGGTCTGGATCGCGTGCTGCGCTGGAACGTTGGCGCACAAACGCATGTTCGTGAGCAGGTCGAGGCCCTCGATGTAGTCGGAGGCAGTGTGTTTAGGGCCGGAGATAGCCATCCAACCGGACCGGTAGCCACACACGCGGTAGGCCTTCGAAAGCCCAGAGAATGACAACGTCACAACGTCATCAGACAGCGACGCCATGTTATGCATCTGGGCGCCGTCATAGGTGATCTTCTCGTAGATCTCGTCCGCGAAAACCACGAGTCCATGCTTGCGGGCAAGCTCCAAAATACCCTCAAGGGTGTGCTTTGGATAGACAGCACCGGTCGGGTTGTTCGGGTTGATCACCACGATGCCCTTGGTGCGTGGGGTGATCTTGTTCGCCATGTCCTCGAGGTCCGGCAGCCACCCTTCTTCCTCGACGCACATGTAGTGGATGGGCTTACCACCCGCCAGCGAGGTCGCGGCGGTCCACAACGGATAGTCAGGGGCCGGGATCAGGACCTCGTCACCCTGATTCAGCAACGCGTTGAGGCTCAACTGGATCAGTTCAGAGACACCGTTGCCGAGGTAGATGTCATCCACTCCGATGCTCTGGATACCTTTGGTCTGGTAGTACTGGCTCACAGCGGTGCGGGCCGACAAAATGCCCTTAGAATCCGAGTAGCCTTGCGCGTGCGGAAGGTTGCGGATCATGTCAACCAACACCGCATCGGGCGCTTCAAAACCGAACGGCGCGGGGTTGCCGATGTTCAGTTTCAGGACCCGGTTGCCCTGCTCTTCGATGCGTTGCGCTTCCTTAAGTACAGGCCCGCGAATGTCGTAGAGAACATTGTTGAGCTTGGCTGACTGTTTGATTTCCGACATTCTTCCATCCAATCATGAAGAAAAAGACGCCGATCACGAACGTGATCGACGCCTCTCAAAGATTACCCCGATATGTCACACACCGGAATAACCCACGCGTGCGTGCTCTGCTTTATGCCCTGCGGCGACTCATGATGCCGTCCAAGTCCAGCGCTTCCTGGAGACGTTCACGCTCAGCACGTTCACGCTCAGACTTACGGATCGAGGTAACCTCTTCAGGCTTCTTCTCTTCCTCCGCCTGGAACGGTTCGGCCTTCTCGCGGTGAGCCTCAGGCTTAGACGCGTAGCCAGGGGCCGGAACCTTGTGCGGAACCCAGCCTTTACCGGCCTTAGTCGCTTCAGCCACGCGCTGTGCTTCCTCCGAGCCTTCTTCGGTCTCGGCGTCGGCTTCTGCCTCGGTATCGGCATCAGCGTCTAGTTCATCCTCAGCGGCGGCAGCAGCTTCTGCCGCCGCCTTTTCAGCCTCAGCTTTACGCAACGCCTCAGTATCAGCTACGAAATCGAACGGAACTTCCGAGGCGGATACTTTCGGCGCCGGTTCCTCAACTACGTCCTGTTCCGCGCTTTTCTCGGCATCTGAACCAGTAGCAGACTGCCCCTGAGCGTCGCTATCCTCCTCAGTGTTGCTGTGCTGTTCAGGCGCGGCTGTTCCGCGCTGGGCTGACGTGTTCTCCGTGCCTGCGGCGGATGCGGAGCTTTCTACATCCATTTTGGACGCATCGGACGTATTCTGCTCGGTGGATTGTTTCTTATCTTCCGAAGACTCAGCCTTGATCGCGGCATCCGAGTTCTGCGCAGGTTTACCCTGCTCGTGCTGCGCGGCAACCTGTTTCGCTGCGCGCTTCCACGCTTCTTGACGGCGCTCCTGAACAGCCCACGTACGTAACGTGATCAACGTTCCGAAAGCGATCAGGAAGCAGACGAGCGGCCACCACCAGCTCATCGGCGTCAGTGCGGCGAGCCCCACGAAAACTGGCGCGCCCACCAAAGCTAGGGCACCAATCAGTGCTGCGCTAAATCGTCCCCAACGGATCTTGAGGCGTCCTTGTGAGCGCTGTGCATCTGCGGTCATGCGCCCTCCTCGGTAGATTGAAGATAGGTCGAAAAGCTTTTCTCAAATAACGCTAACGACATAGAACACAAGAACACGGGAGTTCATCCGGTGTGTTGTTACTAAACTACAGCAATGTAAGTGCAATTCCGCAAGTTTGGCGACAAACTATTGTCCCAAGATGTTCCCGGAGCTTTCCTGTGAAAAAACACAGCAAAAGGGTGATGCGATCACTGATCCGCTCTGCGCGTCGCCTACGCGGCGGCGAAGCTAGGCGGTCAGCAGCCTCCGGTTTTGCGGCCCATGCCCCAGACGTGTTGCGGCTTGCTCGGCGCGTAACGCCGGGCGGAACAGCGCCAGTGGTCCTCGCCTACATTGCAGCTGATACCGAACCAGATGTCTCCCTCGCCATGCGCGAGTTATACGATGCAGGCGCTTGTGTTGCGGTTCCTCGCAGCCTGCCAGGCGCTCGCATGAGCTGGGTGCGTTGGGCGCCGGACCTCCCCATCACGACAGGAACGGTCGCACCTGTGCCGGAACCTGCCGGCGGGAAGGAACTGACACTCCCCCGGCATCCGATGCTGGTCATATTGCCCGCCTTAGCCATTGATGCCGCAGGCGTACGGCTGGGGCAGGGCGGAGGATTCTATGACCGTTTCGTTGAAACCCTCCCACAAGGCTCAGTCTTGATCGCTGCTGTGTTCGAGGACGAGCTGTATCCAGCTGGCGATGTACCCGCCGAGCCGTGGGACGCGGTGGCCAACTACGCGTGGACCCCGGAAGGTCTTCACCAGCTGGGCCGCTGACCCATTGCGGCGAACCCAGCCGAATTCACGCTCGCGGTATCCAACCGTTTCCCGTACCGGTTCCTGTGTTTCTACTGTTCCAGTATTCACACCACATGCACCCCGGGGCTTCATCCACATTTTCGGCGCCACACCTACCCTGGCTAGCGGTGGCGGCCAGGCTGGTGTGCATGAAACTCTTTTCAAACCACCGGTCACCGCGGTCTGGCTCGCGAACCCACACCCCGCGCACCTCTGCGGGGCGCCTAGCTAAGCCCCGCCGCACGCCGGCGGAGTGGTGGCATTCGCATCGGCGGCTCGTGGCCGCGGCGAGCGCTTTCGGCTTTGTTGGGCTTGGATTGAGCATTGTGTCGGATCACGCGCCGCAGCGGGTCAGTGTTGTTGCGCCGGCTCATGATGTTGCGGCAGGGCAAGCGCTGACTTCCGGGGATCTAACAACCGTGGAACTGCTGGGTTCTGCACCGGAGGGGGCGTTGACGCAAGCGTCTGTGGTTGAGGGGCAGTCGCTTACGGTGGATTGGCCTGCTGGGGTGCCGTTGCACGAGGCGGCGATTGCTGGCTCTGAGATGTTGCGTGAGGTCTCCCCTGGGCATGTTGCTGTGGGTGTCTCGCTGTCGCACACGGTCTCCGCGGGCTTCTTGAGGCGTGGGGATCAAGTTGATGTTGTGTTGACGCGTGCAGATGAAGTGGGCGATGTGCACACCGAGGTGATCGCAGCACGCGCCAAGGTCTTGTGGGCGGGTTCACCGGATACCGCTGCCGATTGGCTCCCTTTGGGTAAACAGGACTCCGAGGGAGCGATTGTGGTGCTGGAGGTCAAAGAAGATCAAGCCCCGGTGGTTTCGGCGGCGCATCAGCGCGGAAGTGTCACGTTGGTCATTCGCCGTCCAGGAGGGAAGGGCGACTGACGTGAACGGAGTGATATACGGGTGCATCGAGGGTGCCAAGCGCGCCCGGGTCAGGCACGCCGAGTCTAGGTTCGCTTCTGACTCCAGTGCGGAGGCATCTCCGCTAACAACGCCGCGTCCCCAGGTTGAGGGTCTTCGTCCTGGCTACGTTGCGAAGGCGCCACGACGTGAGAAACTCCCTTACGTTGCGCGGGATCAGCGGGTAGGTCAGCATCCCAGGACCCCACAAGGTCGGCCGGTTTCCCACCCAACCGTGTGGGTGGGACTACCGCGACTCTACGGCGCCGAGCTGTCACGATTCCTGCCCGTCCGAGCCCGGCCCGTCCGATTCCTGCCAAGGAATATGAACCTCAGGAACCTCAACACCAGGCACGTCAACACCGAGTTGCGAGGCGATGTCGCGAGCCACCGCATCGGGATCTTTGAACACGTCGATGGTCCACAGCTGGACCGGCTTCCACCCACGGTTCTCAAGCGCTTCAGGGACAATACGTGTGCGGCTACGCACCGACTGTTGCGCATACTCAGGCGAGGAATCCACGCTGATCGCAAGCGGCGCAGTCTTGAGCCACACCGGCCCATACACCGCCATGTCCACGCCGAAACCAGGGTGCTGGATCACGATGAGGTCATAGGCCTGGAGCCGTTGAGACAAGTCCGCCATCAACGCACCCACATGCCACTGCTGCCCCTGGGCCGCATCGGCAGAATGCTGTTCCCAGCTTGCCGCGAGCGTTGGCGTTTCGGTCTGGGTAGCGGTCTTGAAGGCAGGACGCAGCAGTTGGTATGTGCGCGGCTCTTCAACCGAGCGCATCAAGCGAGTCAACAGCTCCATCCCGGAACGCGCGGGGGTCTTGTCTTCGAGCGGGCCGCTGTGGGCCACAACCATGCGCTCTTCAAGCTCTTCAAGCGGCAGAGCACACACCAGATACAGTCGCGAACGTGCAGCCGAAACGCTCGTCATCACATACCGCAAACCGTTACGGCTATTCAGCTCACCAAAATGCTGAGGCTGGCGCCCCTGCGGGCTGTTAGCGAAACCCAGGGAGAAGATCACGCTATCGCGCCGCAAACCGTCCACACGGTCAGCCGAGGTCACAATAAACGGTTCATACCGCCGCTGGAAAGCGGGCATCGCGTTCGGATGATGCGGAAGCGCATTGCTGATCCCACGAGCCAACTGCTGGGCATGCTCGGCGGTACCGGCGATCACGGCAAGGGAACGGTGAGGATGCTGAGTGAGTTGCTCAAACACCAGCCGAACAACCTTCTCAACCTCAGTCGGGGTCGAGGTCACGGTGCCGCGGCCCGCTGGGGCATGCGGATGTTCAATCCGGATCAGCTCAACACTGGACTCGGCGGTAGCCGGAGTTGGATAAGCCTTCATTCCTTGCTCGTATTGAGCGCTCAACGTCTCGATGAAACGCTCATCCAGAACACGATTATTGCGTCTCAAACTACGGCGCAACGTCACCCGGTTCAAAGCCTCGAACGCGCTCAACGGGGTGTCTTCTCCCCTGCCTGCGTTGAGGGGCTTATCAACCTCGACGTTCAACCGCAGCGGCACACCCGTGTTCGGATCACCGATAGCCAGAACCTGATCAACGCGGCTGATGGTCGTCAACGAAGACTCAAGCGCCAGCGACTCCGCATCAAGCAAGATCGCGGCATCGAAACGCGACCAGCGCGGCAAAACGGTCGGCAAATACAGCGGGGCTCCCACCCAGACAGGGGTCGCCGAACCCACAACCGCCGGAGCGAGTGCCGCAAGTTGCTGCGGGGTCGGATCCCCCACCTTCAGCAACGCACGCATATCGCGGGCACCTACCCGGTGATCAGCGATCGCAGCCTTCCACCGGTACGCGAGTGCCGCAGCCACCCGATCCGCGCCCTGAACAATATGGAGAGCATCCGCGCGCTCGAACTCCTCGCGGATCTTCTCCAGCTCCTCGGAGCTCTGCAACGCCAGATAGTCGTCTCCGGAAATCATCGCTTCCAGGACCGACTGCCACCATGCAAGCTCAACCTCTTGCTCCAGAGCATCAAACTTCACATGGCGTTGCGCGAAATCATCCAGGAGCTCACCCAGCCCCTTCTCGCGCAACGTCTCCATCAACAGTGTCCGCTCCGGCAAGGTTTCCAGGTCAGACTTCTTCTCTTGCAGCAACGCCAATCGCTGCTGCAACGCATCCGTGGGAAGGGAATCCAGCCGGGCCTCGTGATCGGGCAGCACCGACTGCAACTGGTTCAAGCTACTCAACACGTTGCGGAATGTCTGAAGAACCCGCTCAAGCCCCGCCGGGATCGAAGGGTACCGGTTGTCAGTGGCAAGGCTCTCCCACTCAACCCGTTGCTCACGCACCTGAGTGAGCGCCGTATGCAAGTCATCGATGTGCACGCCAGGGCGCACGTATTCCTTAGCGACGCGACGCAGACGAGAACGGGTCATCGCAGACATCTCAACGCCGCGTTCACGGCGCCACTGCGAAGGCGCTGTTGCAGCGATCAAGTCATCGACCGGTTTATCGAAAATATCCGGTTCGAACAGGTCCAAACTACGCCGCACCGCAACCAAAAGGCGCAACGTATCGCCCCACTGAGCGAAAGACTCAACGGGCTTGATCCGCGTCGAAGCCGCGGTGTTCTCAAGAGTCTCGCACAAGTCCGGGACCGAATCCGCAAGCTCATTGACCAAAGCAACCGCCGCCTCGGCCTCCCCACGGTTACGCAGCCGCGAGCCATACCAGGGGCTATCCAGCGACTCTTGAGAGAAGCCACCCAGCTCAGCCACACGCTGCAACTGCTCGACCACCGGCGCCCTGTCCGGCATCGCGTCCAAAACCGAGCGCTTCAAACGCACAGTGGTTGCCGGCGCGTTCTCACCGGAAGACAAACGCGCAAGCTCCTGCATCGCGTCCAACGGGGAGGCGCCCCACCGCGAACGCACCGAATGCAACGAACGGATATGCTCCACCAGATCGCCCCGGTAAGCGCGAGCCACGGAATCGTTCGCCGAAGAATCAGCTCCGTGCGTGCGTTCGTTACGCAAGATCGCGTCCGTGAGCCGTTCACGCAGCACTTCCGGATCGGCGTTACGGTCAAGCTTCACCAGCGTCGTGTCAAGGCTCACGCGGGCGAACCTCTCCGTGACCTGCTGGATCGTGGACTCCCGCTCAGCAACGATCAGAACTCGTTTACCGTCAGCCGCCAAACGTGCCGCAGCGTTGACAGCCAAGTTGATGCGTTCCGAACCCGGTGGCGCACTCACCGTGACCGACTTACCCTTAGACACCGCGTCCAAGACCGCGTAGGCGTCGTCATCCACGTCGGTAACCAGAAGCTCATCAGCTGGGTCCCGATCATCAGCGCCCGGGGTCAGGACATCATCCACGAGGCTCTGCGCCAGCTGGGGAGCAATCCCCTCGTGCTGGTCAGTAACAACCTCGTGATATCCGGTATCAGCCTCCTGAATGTCAGCGACCTTCGTTGCCAACTCGTACGAGGCGCCCGCGTCCTCATCGACAGGGGCGAACTCATCGAGCAGAGCCGCGATGATCGGGTGGTTCACCGAAACAACAGATGGGTCCACCGGATCGCTAGCGGTCGCGATCGTCGAAACGCACACGCGGTCTTCAATCACGATGTTCGTGTTGGCTTTCGCCGCGATGTCACGCAACAGGTTCACCGGCCCCGTTGGGTTGAAACGCGCGGTCCTGTACCCGGCGTTCAACACATCATCAGGATGGATATCAAGTCCGTAGGACGTATTCAGAAACCGCAGAAGAGTCTCATTAGGCACCGCACGGCCCATCAGCTGCAACTCTTCATCGTCAACACCGTCACGGCGCTGCAACGAAACACGGCCCAGCATCAGCGGCGAGGAGTAATACTTTGTGCGGCCCGAACGCAACGTACGCCACGTGACCAAACCAGCCGCAACATAACCCACGTCAACGCCGCGGGACTCAGAAATTTCACGCACACGCGTAGCTATAGCCCGCACCGTGGAACGCGCTTGCTTATATTGGACCGGGTCACGCAAAAGCGTGGACAAGCGGGTGCGGCGACCCGTCAGAAACTGCGCCAAACCAGAGCGGTGGGCATGCGTCAGCTCAACCGCGTTCTTCTCCGTGGGAACAAAACGCAACAGCGAATCCGTACCAGCCGAACCACTCAACGACTGAACCCAGTCACGAAAACGAGTCTCGGGGGTCTGCTGTACGCTCACCTGATTACTCACTCCATCCTCCATGGCACGTCAATACTCCACGGTAGTTCACGCGAGCCAGCAGAACGCGCAACGCCGCGGCAAACACATGCATCTACAACACATGCGGTTGCCGCGGCGAAACGCTCACGACCCCAACAAGCGGGCCCACAACCTGCCCAGTGGGGGCTTCTCAGGCGAGGATTACTCCCATTCGATAGTTCCCGGTGGCTTCGAAGTCACGTCGACCCCACGCGGTTGACCCCATCGACCTCGTTCGTGATGCGGTTAGAGATCTTCGCGATCAGCTCATACGGCAGGCGCGCCCAGTCCGCTGTCATCGCGTCCTCACTCGTGACAGGACGCAACACAATCGGGTGTCCGTACGTGCGGCTATCCCCCTGGACACCCACCGAACGAACATCCGCGAGCAGCACGACCGGCATCTGCCACACTTCACGATCCAGGCCGGCGTTCGTCATCTCCTCACGGACAATCGCATCGGCCTCCCGCAACAGATCCAGACGCCGCTTATCCACCGCACCAATGATGCGGATACCAAGACCTGGACCGGGGAACGGTTGACGGTGAACAATCTCATCCGGCAAACCAAGCTCAGTACCTACCGCACGGACCTCATCCTTGAACAGTTCACGCAGCGGCTCAACCAGCTCAAATTCAAGGTCTTCCGGCAAACCGCCCACGTTGTGGTGGCTCTTGATGTTGGCAGCACCTTCGCCGCCACCGGATTCAACAACGTCCGGGTACAGCGTGCCCTGGACCAAGAACGCGACGTCCTCACCCTCAGACTCAGCGATAATCTCCGCTTGGGCACGCTCAAACGTGCGGATGAACTGCTCACCGATGATCTTGCGTTTGGTCTCCGGGTCAGTGACACCCTTGAGTTTGTCCAAGAACACCTCGGAAGCGTCAACAGCCTTCAGCACGGCCCCACCGTGAGCCTTACCGAACGCCTGCTCGATCGCTTCCGATTCACCAGCACGCATCAAACCGTGGTCAACATACACGCATGTGAGCTGATCCCCCACAGCGCGCTGAACCAAAGCCGCAGCAACCGCGGAATCAACGCCACCGGACAAGCCACAGATAGCGCGCTTGGTGCCGATCTGTTCGCGGATCCGGGCAACCTGATCCTCGACCACAGACTGCGCAGTCCAGTCCGGGCTCAAGCCAGCCGATTCGTACAAGAAGTTCTTCAAAAGCTGCTGACCGTGCGTGGAATGCTGGACCTCTGGATGCCACTGGACACCGTAAAGTTTGCGGTCCTCGTCAGCGAAAGCAGCCACCGGTGTGCGCTCCGTGGACGCCAGAACTGCGAACCCCTCAGGCGCCTCGGTCACGGCGTCCCCGTGGCTCATCCACGCGATCTGCGCATCCGGCAAGCCATCAAAGAGCGTGCATGTCTCGCCCTTGGACGACACGGCGGTCGAGCCATACTCGCGCTGGTTGGTGTGCGAAACCGTGCCGCCCAAAGCGTTCGCCATCGCCTGGAAGCCATAACAAATACCCAAGGTTGGCAAACCGGTCTCAAACAAGCCCTCAGGAACCTTCGGCGCGTCGTCGGCATACACCGAAGACGGACCACCGGACAGGATCAGGGCAACAGGGTTCTTCGCCAGGATCTGCTCGGTCGAAAACGTGTGCGGAACAACTTCCGAATACACGTTAGCCTCACGTACACGCCGAGCAATCAGCTGCGCATACTGGGCCCCATAATCGATCACGAGCACCGGGCGCGGATGCGGGGGATTTACTGCAGAAGTCACGTTCAAAGCCTATCGCGTTTACAGTGCACGATGCGCACGTTCAGTACCGGCGCAGCTGTTGCGGATTCTTTTGAAGCTCCTCAACAACCTGCTGGTGAACCTTCTTCTCCATCACAAACGAAAGGAACGGAACCACCCCGCCCAACGCGATCAGGATCAACTGTTTCAAGTCCCACCGCATGCGGGACCACAACATGAACGTCGCCAGCAAGTACACAACATAGAGCCAGCCGTGCACAATCAACACCGCAATCGAAACGTTGAACGCATCGACCACCATGCCAGGCTCAGCCAACGTGAACACGTTCGCCTCACCCGTGCGCAGCATCGTGCCGCCCGCATACGCGATCAAGTTGAACGCGTACTTCAGCACCATCTCAACAACCAACAGCAACAACATGACACCGGTCGCATACGCGGCGATACGGAAGAACACCGCCGCGCCACGGATCTGGGTCTCAGTCCCGCCGAACCCCTGCCTACGTTGCGGCATCGGGTCATCCTCTGGAATAGGAACATCCTCCGGACGTGGAATGCCATTCTGCTCAGTCATCTCTACCCGTTCTCTCTACTTTCCGGCCCAGCAACACCCGGCGCTGAATCATCGCCTGTCCCGGCCTCCGGCTGGGTTTCGGTTGCGAGCCGCTGCCGCGCTTCAGCCTGAGCCTGTGCAACGCGGGCATCCTGCCGCTTCTGCCAGGCAGCCATCTCGGCCTCAAACTTCAATTCGTTCTGATAATCATCGCGAACCAGGCGCCACCACACAAACAGTGAGAACAGAGCGAACACAACCCACTCAACGCCATAGAACACGTTGAGCCAGTTCAAACGGTTCTCCTGCAAATACCCCGGCGCAACATACACGTGTTTCAGCTCATCTACCCCGGCCTTGACATCGTCCGGGCTCTGTTCAAACACCACCACGAAACCGGCATAAGCATCCCGGTTCCACATGTTCGACAAACGGGCCGCCGAGACGTCCTTCAAGACCGGCAGACCATGCATATCTGCCGAGCGGCCGGAAGCGATCGGCGCTTCAGATGGCAATAAACGGCCCGTGATGGTCACCTCGGTTGCGTCCGTGGCAGGCGGCACCTCCGTCTCGCCAGGTTGCCACCCCCTCACAACCGGCATCACATCAGAGACACCGTCGACCTCGAAAGCCTGAACACCCCAGAACCCCTGCTCGCCCTCAAAGAGCCGGTCCCGAACATAAGCCTGCGTGCCTTCGATGTAGCGGCCCTTCATCGTCACGATTTGATCAGCGTCCGCGTGAGTCATGTCCTTGCCCGGCTCAAAATGGCTCTCAAGCGGGACCGCTGTCTCTGACTTCTCTTGCGTGGTCGGCGCGTAGTCCATGGCCCGTTCAAACTGCCATTTACTGAGCCAAACGAACCCGGTTGACACCACCAAACACGCAAGCAGCAGTGCCAGCCATTTAGGTTGAAGCGCAGTCTTGAACACGCCCCTTATCTTATCGAGCACCCCGTACGAGGCTTTAAACGCGCGCCCGCGCCTGTGTCTGCGCCGCACGCCACAGCCGCCGAGAAACAAAGAACCATTGTTAGAATCCAGCCGTGCCCATCTCTATCCGCAGACGTCACATCGCGCACATGCTGATCCTCACGTTCAGCTCAGGAATCATCGACGCGATCGGGTTCCTCACACTCGGGCGCGTCTTCCCCGGCAACATGACCGGCAATGTCGCGATCTTAGGCGTTACGCTCTCGGGAGCGTCCGAACTCTCCGCGCTACGGCCTGCACTGGCCTTCGGGTTCTTCCTCTTCGGCGCCGCTATCGCCGGCGCGCACTAGCCGTAGCCGACCGCGAGAAAGCCCACCAGCGAAATGTACTGACCAGTAGCTGTACTGACTGGCAACTTTACGGACTAAGAACTGTATGGGGCCAGCACCATGTCGACGTGCTGGAAGTGTTTGAGGTCCACGTAACCGGTCGTGGCCATCGAGGAGCGCAGCATTCCGGCGAGGTTCGAGGTTCCGTCCGTGTGATGCGATGGCCCGTAGACAACCTGTTCGAGCGGGCCAACCGTGCCAACAAACACGCGGTCTCCGCGCGGCAGACGTTCGTGGGCGGCCTCCATGCCCCAGTGCCAGCCGTGACCGGGCGCTTCCTCGGCACGAGCCAGGGCGGTACCCAACATCACGGCATCAGCACCACAGCCCAAAGCCTTGACGATGTCACCCGAGGTCGAGACGCCGCCATCAGCGATGACGTGCACGTAGCGGCCACCGGATTCATCCAGGTACGCGGTGCGTGCCGCAGCCACATCGGCGATTGCGGTCGCCATCGGTACGTGGATGCCCATCGCACGGCGGGTTGTGCCGGTAGCGCCGCCACCGAAACCAACCAGAACACCCGCCGCCCCGGTGCGCATCAAGTGCGACGCCGGGGTGTAGCCGGCAGCCCCACCCACGATCACCGGAACGTCGAGCTCGTAAATGAACTGCTTGAGGTTCAACGGTTCACGGCCCTCAGACACGTGCTCTGCCGAAACCGTGGTCCCGCGGATCACGAACAGATCCACGCCAGCTTCAAGCACCGTGCGGTAGTGCTCCTGGGTGCGCATCGGCGTCAAAGAACCAGCAACCACTACCCCGGCTTCACGGATCTCCGCTAGGCGCTCATGGATCAGCTCAGGACGGATCGGGGCCGCCAACAGTTCCTGCAGGCGGCGAGTCACCTTCGGGTTGGAGCCGCGTTGCTGAGCCGATTCAAGCGAGGCGATCTCCTCGAGCACCGCTTCAGGGTTCTCGTGGCGGGTCCAGATACCTTCCAGGTTCAGAACCCCTAGGCCGCCCAGCTTGCCCAAAGCGATCGCCGTCTTAGGTGACATCGCCGAATCCATCGGCGCCCCCATGAACGGCACATCGAACGTGAACGCGTCAATCTGCCACCTGGTCGACACGTCCTCCGGGTCACGTGTACGACGATTCGGCACAATTGCCACATCATCGAGGGAATACGCGCGGCGGGCGCGACGATAACGGCCGATCTCAATCTCGCTAGTCACGATCCAAGGCTATCAACAGCCCAGCGGGAAAGCCCTTAAATAACGGTGGCGGCCCCAGCTCAGGGGCCACCACCGGTAACAGGGTTGAAAGCGTGCGGTAACAAGCCCTGTGGGCTTGTTCCTTAGCCGCGGCGGTAGTTCGGGGCCTCGACCGTCATCGCGATGTCATGCGGGTGCGATTCCTTCAGGCCAGCTGCGGTGATGCGGACGAACTTGCCCTTCTCCTTCAGCTCGGCGATCGTGTGGCCGCCCACATAGAACATGGTCTGCCGCAGGCCACCCACAAGCTGATGCACAACCGCGGCGAGCGGGCCGCGGTACGGGACCTGACCTTCGATGCCTTCCGGGATGAGCTTCTCATCACTTGGCACATCGGCCTGGAAATAGCGGTCCTTCGAATACGAGGTGTTCTTCCCGCGGGTCTGCATCGCACCGAGCGAGCCCATGCCGCGATAGCTCTTGAACTGGCGGCCGTTGACGAACACCAGGTCGCCTGGGGATTCCTGGGTTCCGGCCAGTAGCGAGCCGAGCATGACCGAGTCAGCGCCAGCAACCAGCGCCTTGCCGATGTCACCGGAGTACTGCAGGCCGCCATCGGCGATCAACGGGACACCGGCCTTGCGTGCTGCCTTGGATGCCTCATAGATCGCGGTGACCTGCGGGACACCAACGCCGGCAACAACGCGGGTTGTGCAGATCGAGCCCGGGCCAACGCCCACCTTGATCGCGTCCGCGCCAGCGTCGATGAGCGCCTTCGCGCCCTCATAGGTTGCAGCCTGCCCGCCGATCACATCCACGTGAGCTGCGGCAGGGTCCTTCTTGAGGCGAGCGATCATGTCCAGAACACCCTGGGAATGCCCGTTCGCGGTATCCACCACCAGCGCGTCCACGCCGGCATCAACCAACGCCATCGCACGGTCATAGCCCTCGCCAAAGAAACCGACAGCCGCGCCAACACGCAAGCGGCCCTCGTCGTCCTTGGTTGCCAGCGGATAATCCTCGGCCTTATCGAAGTCCTTGACGGTGATGAGGCCCATGAGCTTATTGCGGTCATCAACCAACGGAAGCTTCTCGATGCGGTGCTGAGCCAGCAGCTCGAGCGTCTTCTCACGCGTGGTGCCCACAGGGGCCGTGACGAGCGGCATCGGGGTCATCTTCTCGGAGACCTTGATGCTTGGCCAATCAGCGCGTGGCACAAAACGGGTGTCACGGTTGGTGATGATGCCGAGCAAGGTGCGTTCCTCATCCACCACCGGCAGGCCGGAGACCCGGTAGCGGGCGCACAGCGCATCGAGGTCAGCGAGCGTGGCTTCAGGGCTGACGGTGACCGGGTCACTGATCATCCCGGATTCAGAACGCTTGACCGTATCGACCTGGCGTGCTTGATCGTCGATGGATACGTTGCGGTGGATGATCCCCATGCCGCCCTGACGCGCCATCGCGATCGCCATCCGCGCCTCGGTCACGGTGTCCATCGCGGCGGAGATGATCGGCACCTTGATGTCGATGCGGCGGGTCAGCTGTGTGGTCGTGTCCGCCTCGGAAGGGATCACATCGGTTGGCCCTGGCAACAGCAGGACGTCATCGTATGTGAGGCCTTCGAAGGCAAATGGGTTGAAGTCATCGCTTGAGCTCACGGACGCACCTTTCAACGGCAGGTGATGGTTTGTGTCCATCTTAGAGTGTCGCGCGTTGTTGCGGGCAAGGCCGTGATGTGTACAACTTAAACGGCGGTGGCCCGCCCG
>NZ_KV788989.1:0-122173 GCF_001807395.1 Arthrobacter sp. HMSC06H05
GGGCCCCAGAGAACACGTTCTCTGGGGCCCGCCCGTTTTAGTTCAGTGCGTTGTTAGCTCAGCACGTTCCGTCTGACACGTAGCTGATTAGAACGCTGGGATGACGGTTCCGTCTTTCCAGTTGTCCTCGATGAACTTCTTGACTTCATCCGAGTGCAGCAGGTCATTCAGCTTCTGGATGTTCTCGTCGATCTTGGTGGACTGGCGGACGACCAGCAGGTTGGCGTACGGGTTGTCTTCAGGCTTCTCGAGGAACAAGCCGTCCTTGGACGGGGTCAGCCCGCCTTCGAGTGCGAAGTTACCGTTGATGACTGCACCGTCGAGGTCTTCCATGACGCGCGGCAGGGTAGCGGCATCGGCTTCTACGAACTTGATGTTCTTAGGGTTCTCGGCAACATCGTGGGTCGTTGCAGAAACAGCCTCGACGCCGTCCTTGATCTTCAGCAGGCCAGCGTCTTCGAGCAGCTTCAGCGAGCGGCCCATGTTGGACGGATCGTTAGGGATAGCGATCTTGGCTCCGTCCTTGATGTCTTCGACCTTCTTAGCCTTGGACGAGTAGAGGGCCAACGGCTCGATGTGGATGCCCCTGAAGTGGGAGAATTCGTAGCCCTTCTTGTCGATTTCTTCTGTCAGGTATGGCTCGTGCTGGAAATAGTTGGCGTCGATATCGCCGTCATTGAGTGCCTGGTTAGGCAATGCGTAGTCGGTGAACTCCTTGATCTCAAGATCGAGGCCTGCGTCCTTGGCGAGGTTATCGTCCACGAACTTCAAGATCTTCGCCTGCGGGACCGGGGTCGCGCCGATCGTCAGGACCGTGACGTCGCCGTCTTTCTTACCGACGCTGTCTTTGTCGTTGCCGCCCATCAGGCCGCATCCGGCAAGGCTCACGGTGACTGCTAGCGCGGCGGTTCCTGCCGCGAACTTACGAAAGAAGCGCATTCTTCTCCTCCGAAGGGTTGAGCAACCTCAGGCAGAACTGAACCTGAGGAGTGATGGTTAGCGGTGGTTGACGCGGCGTGCGAGCCAGTCACCGAACATTTGAATAGCAATAACGATGGCGACCACCACGATGATGCACGCGATCATCGTGTCAGTCTGGTACTGGCTGTAGCCGTAGTTCATCGCAAGCGCGCCGAGGCCTCCGCCGCCAACCGCACCGGCCATCGCGGTATAGGAAACCAGCGTGACTGCAGTGACGGTCGCAGATGAAACGAGCGCGGGCAGCGCCTCGGGGATCAAGACTTGCCGTACGATCTGCCCGTTGGTGGCACCCATCATCTGTACGGCTTCGATCTTGCCTGTTGCGACCTCCCGCATCGCGCTTTCAGCGAGCCTGGCAAAGAACGGGATCGCACCCACCGCGAGCGGGACCACAGTGGCTTCCCACCCGATTGCTTTACCGACCATGAAGCGCGTGAACGGGATCAGCGCGATGATCAGGATGATGAACGGGATCGAACGCCCCAAGTCCACGATCGAGCTGATGATGCGGTGGATCACAGGGTTCGGGGCGAGCCCGCCTTTGGAGGTCATCCACACCCAGATCCCCAGCGGCAAACCGAGGATGATCGCAAACGCCGAGGAGAACACGGTCATCAGCAGTGTCTCCTGGGTTGCTGGCCACAGCGAATCCTGGATGACGGGGTTGTTGAACCACGTTTCACGCTCGGCGGCGAGCACCTGGGTTGGCGCTACCTTCAGCGGTAGCGCGGTGTGGGCTTGTGCGGCAATTGTGCTCAGTTGTGTCATCATGCGGCTTCCTCCACGTGGATGCCACGCTCAGTTAGTGTGCGTCCTAGCACGCGGGTGGCTTGCGCGTCGGTGCTGCGGATGCGCATACGGCCCACGTCCAGGCCCGCGATGCGTTCCAACGTTGCGGCTTCGACTTCCACGATCGGGGTTCCGGCGCGTTGAGCGGCATCGAAAACCTCCGCTGCGGAGAGGCCTGCGATGCTGATCTCCAGCATTACGGTGGCGTCCTCGGCGTCACGGATCGGTGCCGACGGCAGTGGGATGAGTTCGCGCGCCAGCGTCGAAGCAGGGTCGGAGAGCACCTCACGCAACGATGCGGTGTGCTGATTGCGGCCCTCAGCAAGCAAGGTCACCGAGTCGCAGATTTCACGCACCACTGACATTTCGTGGGTGATGATCAGCACGGTGATACCCAAGTCATCCCGTAGCTGCTTGATGAGGGCGAGGATCTGGGCGGTCGTGGTTGAGTCGAGTGCCGAGGTCGGCTCATCGCACAACAAAATCTTAGGTTCAGTTGCCAAAGCACGCGCGATACCGACGCGTTGACGCTGACCACCCGAGAGCTGGGCGGGATGGTTGTCCTCACGGCCTTCGAGACCAACAAGAGTGATCAGTTCGCGGGCCCGCTGCATCGCCTGCTTCTTCTTGACCCCAGCGATCACCAGGGGGTGCGCGATGTTCTCCAACGCGGTCTTGGAATCCAGAAGCTCCGCGTGCTGGAAAACCATGCCGATCGAACGGCGGGCCTTCCGCAAACGTGCCCCAGTGTAAGCGGTGACGTCTTCGCCGTTGATCTCGACCGTGCCAGAGGTTGGGGTTTCCAAACCAGTCAGGCACCGAATCAACGTCGACTTACCCGCCCCAGAGCGTCCAACGATTCCGTGAATCAGGCCGGACTCAACGTGCAGATCGATGCCGTCTAAAGCGGTAGTGCCTGCGAACTCTTTACGCAAGCCTTTCAACGTAATCATCGGACCCTCCCTTCTAGATACTCTTGCTGACTCAATGCCATTGCCCGCGACACTGTGTTCTTCGGGATACTCCCGGCATTCTTCGCGACACTTCTTCTTCCCGGCACTTATTCTTCGCGACACCGCCGCGCGCGCGTGTGTGCGGGAAACATAAACATTTCCATAGGAAACGCGTGATCCATAAACTGGATGATTCTTGTGTTACACAAGATGTCACTAGAGCGGCTGAAAACGTGGGTTTCGTGTCAAGGATCACGCGGTAAGTGTGCACGATGCGTAAACCGAGCCACGCACGCTGTGAGAACCAGCGCGACACTGAGACAGAACCCAACAGGCAACCGCGGGCTGGCCGGGTGCGAATCACTCCTGGTCAGCGAACTGGGTGCGGTAGAGCTCGGCGTAGCGCCCGCCTTGAGCCAGCAGCTCATCGTGGCTGCCCTGTTCGACGATCCGCCCGCCCTCAACCACCAAGATCGCATCCGCTGCCCGGATCGTTGAAAGCCGGTGCGCAATCACGAGTGCGGTACGGCCTTCCATCGCCTCCGAAAGCGCGGTCTGGACCGCGGCTTCATTCGTTGAATCCAAAGCCGATGTCGCCTCATCCAAAACCACCATGGCAGGTGCCGCAAGGAGCAAACGCGCGATCGTCAGCCGCTGCCGCTCACCGCCAGAGAGGCGATAGCCGCGCTCGCCGATCACCGTGTCCAGGCCATCCGGCAGTGCTTCAATCACGGGTTTGAGCCGAGCCCACTCCAAGGCCGACCACAACTGCTCATCCGTAGCGTTCGGGGCGGCGATCGTGAGGTTATCGCGGATCGACTCGTGGAACAGGTGACCATCCTGGGTCACCACGCCGATCGTATGCTTGAGCGAATCGAAACTCACATCGCGAACGTCCACGTCATTGAGCGTGATGCTGCCCTCCGTCGCGTCATACAGCCGCGGAAGAAGTGCCGCGATCGTCGACTTACCGGCACCACTGGAACCCACCAGCGCGACAGTCTGGCCCGCCTGAATCGTGAAATCGATCCCGTGCAGAACCTCGGAACTCTCACGCTGATCCAGCACCGAGACGTCCTCAAGGGAAGCCAGAGAAACCTGTTCGGCTGTGGGGTAGGCGAACCGTACGTCGTTGAACGCGACCGTGACCGGACCGGAACCCAACTCGACCGCGTCCGGCTTCTCCTTGATCAGCGGGTCAAGATCCAAAACCTCAAACACGCGCTCGAAAGAAACGACAGCGCTCATGATGTCCATGCGGGCGTTCGCAAGCATCGTGAGCGGAGCGTACAGACGGGTCAACAGCATCGCAAGGGTCACAACCTCGCCTGCGTTGAGATGCCCCAGAACCGCCTGGACGCCACCCACGCCGTAGACGAGCGCCAAAGCCAGTGCAGAAACCAGCGTGAGGGCCTGAACGAACGTGGTATGCAGCATCGCGGTCTTGACTCCGATATCCCGCACCCGGCCCGCGCGCTCGGAAAACGCCTGGGACTCAGCCCCTGGAGCGCCGAAGAGCTTGACCAGCGTTGCCCCGCCCGCGGAGAACCGCTCCGTCATGCGGGTAGACATCGCCGCGTTATAGTCAGCCGCTTCACGCTGTAACGAAGCCAACCGCCCGCCCAGCAGGCGTGCAGGGATCAAGAAAACCGGCAACAGCAAAATCGAAAACAGCGTGACCTGCCATGAGATCGTGACCATGACCGCAACCGTGAGGATCAGCGAAACGATGTTGGCAACAACACCGGAGAGCGTGTTGGAAAACGCTCGCTGCGCACCGATAACATCATTATTCAGCCGCGATACCAACGCGCCGGTTCGGGTCCGGTTGAAGAACGCGATCGGCATGGTCTGCACGTGATCAAACACCGTGGTGCGCATGTCATAGATGAGGCCTTCGCCGAGCTTCGCGGAGAAGTACCGGTTCAGAAGACTGAAACCCGCATCGGCGAGTGCGAGTGCGGCGATCGCGATGGCAAGCCACACGATCACCTCGACCGGCCCGCCGGAGGTGATCGCGTTGACAACATCGCCGGCGAGGATCGGTGTGATGACCCCGATCACCGAGATCACCACCGAAATGCCTAAGAACAAGAACAGCATCGCCTTGCGTTTAGCCGCGAAACCCCAAATGCGTTTGAGGGTCCCTTTGGAGATCTTTCCGTGGTCCTTGGTCCGTTGGGCCGCCACGGTGCGGTGCAGAACCATCCGCGGTGAGAACTGACTCATCAACATCCTCCTCAGGGCGCAAAAACTTAGGCGCGCTACCTAGATGCAGTATCTAACGCGCAAGGCCGATGCGCACGTTAGGTGTACGCATCGGCCTGCCACACAGTGGTGTGGTGTTGGTTGATTAGTTGGTGAAGTATGTGCGTTATTTGCGGCGGAACAGCCCCGGCAGGCTCGTCAACTGGCCGCGGATGGTTGCAGCACGGCGCAGAATCTCGCTACGCGTGGACGGCGGGGCCTGTTCGGCTGCCTGACGCGATTGAGCTTCGGCGAGGATGACCGCGAACAGTGCCGCGATCTCCTCATCGGTCGCTTCACCACGCACCACACGAAGATCGCTCGGCTCAGGTGCCGACTTCTGTTGAGGTGCCCAGGAAAAGTTTTGTGTGGTGTTCACAGCGGAATGTTCCCATGCTTACGGTCAGGGTTGGTCGTGTGCTTATCGCGGGTTGCGCGCAAGCCCTTCACAATCTGGACGCGGGTCTCGCTCGGTGCGATCACCGCATCGACATAACCCAACTCAGCGGCCTGATACGGGTTGAGTAGCTCGGCTTCGTAGCCGTCGATCAGCTCGGTGCGGCGAGCCTCGACGTCGCCACCTTCCTGCTCAACAGCTGCCAGGTCACGGCGGTAGAGGATATTGACCGCACCCTGGGCGCCCATGACACCGATCTGAGCGGTAGGCCAGGCAAGGTTGATGTCCGCGCCGAGCTTCTTGGACCCCATTACAATATAGGCGCCACCGAAAGCCTTGCGGGTGATGACCGTGAGCTTAGGCACGGTCGCCTCAGCGTACGCGTAGAGCAGCTTGGCGCCGCGGCGGATGATGCCCTGATCCTCTTGATCCTTACCCGGCAAGAAGCCTGGAACATCGACGAACGTCAGCACCGGAATGTTGAAAGCGTCGCAGTGGCGCACAAAACGGGCGGCCTTCTCAGAGGCGGCGATGTCGAGTGTGCCAGCGAACTGCATCGGCTGGTTCGCGACGATTCCGACGGTCGAGCCTTCAACACGGCCGTAACCGATCATGACGTTGGGCGCATACAGCGCCTGCATCTCAAAGAATTCGCCGTCATCGAGTACGGACTCGATGACTTCACGCATGTCATATGGCTGGGACGCCGAATCCGGGATCAGGGTGTCGAGGGCCTCGTCATCCTCGGTGACCTCGAGCTCGGCCTCATCCGCGTAGAGCACCGGCGGGGAAGCGAGGTTATTGGACGGCAGATAGGAGAGCAGCTCGCGCACGAAATCGAGCGCATCCTCCTCATCCTCGGCAAGATACGTGGACGTACCCGTCTCCGTGTTGTGGTGGCGGGCGCCACCGAGGGTCTCCATGTCCACGTCTTCGCCCGTGACAGCCTTGATCACGTCCGGGCCCGTGATGAACATGTGGGAAGTCTTATCCACCATGATGATGTAGTCCGTCAAAGCAGGGGAGTAAGCGGCACCACCTGCAGACGGGCCCATGATCACCGAGATCTGCGGGATCACACCCGAAGCGTGGACGTTATTGCGGAAAATATCGGCGAACATCGCAAGGGAGGCCACGCCCTCCTGGATGCGCGCTCCACCACCATCGAGCAGACCGATCACCGGCATCCCGTTACGCAAAGCGAACTCTTGGACCTTGACGATCTTCTCGCCGTTGACGTTAGAGAGTGAGCCACCAAAGACCGTGAAGTCCTGCGAATACACCGCAACCTGACGGCCATCTACCGTCCCGTAACCGGATACGAGACCATCACCGAGAGGATGCTTCTTCTCCATACCGAAAGCGGTGGTGCGGTGCTTAGCCAACGCATCGAACTCAACGAAGGAACCCGGGTCCAAGAACATGTCGATGCGTTCACGCGCAGTGCTCTTACCGCGGCTATGCTGCCGTTCAACCGCAGCTTCACCACCAGGGTTGATGGTCTCAGCCATACGGCGATGGAAGTCCTCGAGCTTACCGGCGGTCGTAGTGAGATCCGGGGTGGTGTGCGGATCTGACGGCTGGGCGGTCATCGCTTGCGAACTCTCCTTCGTTTTGGTGGAAACCTCTCAAAAAGAAAGGCATCCAGGCCATTCTACGGGCTATCTTCGCTAAAGCTTTTGTCGGACTCCTACAAAAACAAGCCATAAAGCCCGGCCTGCTCCCACGGAACCCGCGGCTGGATGAGCGCTGCGCGCCACAGTTATCGCGGTAGTTACTGCCCAGTCACTTAGGCAATGTAACCTGGATCACAACATATCGCTTTCGATGCATTCGATACAGCACTGCATTCAGCGCAACCTGCACTCGGTACTGCAACGCGCACGGCAACAACAGGAGGACCACGTGAGCACATCAACCAAAACCCTCAACGGCAAAACCATCCTCATGTCCGGAGGCTCCCGAGGAATCGGCCTCGCGATCGCCCTACGCGCAGCCCGCGACGGCGCCAACATCGCGATCCTCGCGAAAACCGCTGAACCACACGCCCACCTCGAAGGCACCGTCCACACCGCAGTCCAAGACATCAACGACGCCGGCGGCAAAGGGCTCGCGATCGTCGGTGACGTACGCAAAGACGAAGACATCCAACGCGCCGTCGACACAACAGTAGAAGAGTTCGGCGGCATCGACATCGTCATCAACAACGCCTCCGCGATCAACCTCAACCCCACGCCCGCACTCGACATGAAGCGCTTTGACCTCATGCACCAAATCAACATGCGCGGAGCCTTCGCACTACCCAAAACCGCCTACCCGCACCTCAAAAAGGCAGAGAACCCACACATCCTCACACTCTCCCCACCACTGAACCTCGACCCGGTATGGGCAGGCGCACACCTGGGCTACACGATGGCTAAATACGGGATGAGCATGACCACACTCGGATTCGCCCAAGAATTCGCACGCGATCGAATCGCCGCGAACTCACTGTGGCCGGCATCCCTCATCCACACCGCCGCGATCGAGAACCTCCCCGGCGGCGAAGCGATGCTAGCCGGCGCCCGCAGACCAGACATCGTCGCCGACGCCGCCCACCACATGCTGACCCAGCCGTCACACACCTTCACAGGCAAATTCCTCACCGACGAAGAAGCGCTCGCCGACGCCGGCGTCACCGACCTCACCGGCTACGCCATCAACCCAGACCACCCGCTCACCGCGGACATCTTCCTCACCAAAGACCGCATGCCGGAAGGCTCCATCTCGCCAATCCCAGGACAGTGACGCGCTGCGGCGGGGCGGGGCTTGCGTGCGAGTTGAACGCGGTATGTTCTTAGGGCACCCGATTCTTAGGGCCCGTTTTCAAGGCCCGGCAACTGACGATCAACACGAGCGAAGGTTGACATGCACACACCAGAGCGCCTTGAAGCCGACATCATCACCGCCAACGCAAGCGCCGAATGGGCGGCGTTGCACGGTAGTGAACGTTCCGCCGCGTGGCCACGCCTCATCGTCGAGGACCACACGGACTCGACGAACGAGGACGCCATCAACTTGCTAGCTAGTGGTGAACTGGGCGGCCCCGATATGCCCGATGCGTCAGGGACACTCATCGTGACGCTCGACCAACGCTCGGGCAAGGGTCGGCTTGGCCGCGATTGGGAAACACCGGCAGGCTCGGGGCTTGCCATGTCCCTCGTGATTCAAGCCCCCGCGAGTGTGCCTACCGAATCGCTAGCGATGGCCTCGACCCTTGTCGGGCTCGTGTGGCGTGACGTGTTAGCTGCAGCGACGGCCTCCGACGTGAGCCTCAAATGGCCCAACGACGTGCTGATCGACGGCGAGAAAGTAGCAGGCATCCTCGCTCAAGTTGCGCCCTCCTTGCCCGGGCCGCGTGGCGTCAGCGTCGGGGACAGCAAGACCGGTGTGGACAAGACTGGACTGACTGATAAGACCGGCGTCACCGGCAAGAACGGCGTTGCAGACAAGACCGGGCTGGCCGAGAAGACTGGGGTTGCAGGCGAAGGAGACGCCGAGGGAGCAGGCGCGGGAGGCCTCAACCTCGTCGTAGGTATCGGCACCAACCTGACCCAGGCCAAAGAGGACCTGCCGGTGCCCACCGCAACCTCACTCGCGCTCCACAACTGCACCACCGACGTTCATCATCTGATCTCCGCGTTCTGGACCCGCGCCATCGCGGTACTTTCCGAATGGCTACCAGCGGGTGGCCCGCTCGATCAGCCGCTGGGTTCGCTCGGGTGCATGAGCCTCGTCGATGCGACCCGCAAACACTGCGCAACCATCGGAGTGGACGTGCGGGTCCAGTTGCCCCACGAGGTGACCATCACCGGCGTGGCACGCGACATTGACGCATACGGCCACCTCATCGTCGAGGACGGCACGGGCAAACGGCATCAGATTTCAGCAGGGGATGTCATCCACGTACGCCGCAGCGACGGCCACTACGCCTAAAGGTGTATATCCAGGCACCCGCGGGCCGCTAAGGTACAGCGTGAGGGCGCTCTAGAGTGGATGAGAGCGTGGAGTGGATAAGAGCGTAAGCTCAGCTGAACGGAAGAGTAAGAATGGTCCCGCGGAAACTTCTACACCCTGGCGAAGAAGCTGTGATCAGAACCCGCCGCCACCCGCGCGCACTTGTGCCCATCGCTGGGGCTCTCCTGCTTATTACGATCATCGGCGCGATGCTGGGCGGATTCGCCTCACGCACCGCGGACCTCGGAGGTGCCTGGGGTTTGGTCTCCCAAGCCCTGCTGGCGCTCGTAGCGATCGGCTGGGGATGGGCGATGTTGCGCTGGGTCCTGCGGCCGTTCTTCGCATGGGTCAACACCCACATCACGCTCACGAATCAGCGTTTCTTCATACAGCGCGGCCGCAGCGTTCAGCACATTCCACTGCTCTACATCAACGGCGTGTGGTTCAAGCCGACCGACCGGATGCCGCGCGCGCCGGGAACCCTCGTCGTGAAGGTTGAGGGGCGAGAAGCCACGTTCCGAAACGTCCCCGACGTCGCGCATGTTGCTGACAGCATCAGGCGAGAAGCGGCGGCGGCCCATCAGTACAGGGTTATGGTGCCGTACGGGCTGTGAGGGCACATGTTGGCTCCCGAACCGCCCAAGTAATGCCCATATTGTGGACACTGCGTGACCTTTGACACATTTTTCGCTGTGAGGGTGTAAGAATGGACAGGGGCATTTTTGACGTCGGCTGACACATGCGCAAAGAAGAACGATTTCAACGGGAAGGACGGTGCCGGCAGTGAGCCAAGGAAACCCACCTGAGCGCACCGAAAACCCGGAACACAACTCCAAAACACAGAACCCCGAAACGCGGAACGCGAAGCCACAGGACTCGGAGACACATACCCCGGGGACACAGAACCCGCAAGAAAATGGTTCGGTCACGCACGGATTCGCGACTCAAGGTTTCGATGCGATCAAGGCCTTCGAAACGGAGCAGGACTTTGGTGCGGGGAAGCAGGGGCGCGCTCACCTCATCGATGACGGTGGCAGCGATGCAGGGCCTGGCGATGCGGGGACCGGCGGTGCGGGGGTCGGCGATGACGGGTTCACTGATGTGGGGTTGAGCCCGGTCCCGCCGCCGTCGTTGAAGCCCGTGACGGAAGAACCATCAGATTCCCAGCCACATGAGGCGGGCAGCACCGATCAGTCAGCGCCTCAACAGTCCGAGAGTGAACAGTCAGCCGGTGAGCAGTCAGGCAGTGAACAGCCAGGCAGCGGACGGTCGGGCAACGCCTCGTCCGACGGGCAGGGCGAACGGGCGGTTACAGCCCAGATGCCGGCAGTCGAGATGCCAGTTGTTTCAGGCCATGTTCCCGTCACCCAGACTAAGCCGAATGAACCTGCGATGCCGGTAAGCGCATCGAACCCTACCGTGTGGGAAGCATTGGATACCCACGCGATCGGGGCGGTCCCGGAAATCGGGCCAATCACCACGTCGATGCCGGTTTTGGAAACCAAGACCGAAACCGACGACGAGGTACGGGCCGCCGCACACCGCCTTGAGATGCGGCTACGGGGCTCGGCACGGACCATGCGTCGCCGCGAAATCGCGGCACACGTCGGTATCTCGCTGCACTCGGCCCGCAAACTCTGGCGGGCCCTGGGGCTTCCTCGGGTTTCAGATGACCAGGTCGCGTTCACGATGCGGGATCAGCGCGCCTTGGACACGATGGTTGAGCAGGTGCGCAAGCGTCGTTTGTCTGAGGACGCGATGCTCTCGATCGCCCGTTCGATCGGGCAGCTGACAGACCGGATGGCGATCTGGCAGATCGAGGCACTCGTTGAAGACCTCGTTTCGACTCACGGGATGAGCGACCCGGAGGCGCGCCGCCAGGTTGTGCTGATGTTGGACGAAATGTTGGATCCGCTTCTGAAGATGGTCAACTATTCGTATCAACGCAACCTTGCGGCGGCGATTCACCGGCAGGTTTTGCGTGCCGAGTCTGGTTTGCGTTCCTCGAATGAGTACCGCACTGGTACTGAGGACGATGCCGCGCTCCCGTTGGCGCGTGCGGTGGGTTTCGCTGACATGGTGTCTTTCACCTCGCTTTCGCGCGGTATGGATGCGCGGCGTTTGGCGCGGCTGGTTCAGAACTTCGAGGCCCGTTGCGCCTCGATCATTTCGACTGGTGGTGGCCGGCTGGTCAAGACGATCGGCGACGAGGTTCTCTATGTCGCTGAAACCCCGCAGGCCGGTGCGAGGATCGCGTTGACGTTGGCGCGCGCTTTCAGCCCTGAAGAGGACATGCCGGAGGTCCGTGTGGGGCTGGTGTGGGGCCGTATTTTGTCGCGTCTGGGCGATATTTATGGTGCGACCGTGAACATGGCGGCACGCTTGACTGCGATGGCGGAGCCGGGCCAGGTTTTGATCGATTCGTTGACGAGCCAGGTGCTCGATGACGATGAGCGGTTCGTGATCGATGAGTTGTCGCCGGTGGAGCTGCAAGGCTTCGGGGCGGTGACCCCGTTTGACCTCTCGCCTGGCCCTGACGCTGTATTGCCGATCGACTAACGGGTTCGGTCCGTGGCGTTATTCAAACTGTCAGACCCCTGGGGCATGATTGTTTTGTGGCATTTGAGAACGCATCGACATCATCGTCTTCTGTAACCGGTGAAGACCCCAACGAGCCCGCGGCTATTGACTCTGCGACCGTTGAGCCCGCGGCTGGAGATTCTGCGGATGTTCCTGCGCATGCGTTGCGGGAGGAATACGCGGAGCTGGTGGATAAGGTCCGTAAATATCGGCACGCGTATTACAACGAGAACACGCAACTGGTATCTGATGCCGAGTTCGATGAGCTTTTCGCTCGGCTTGAGGAGCTTGAAGCGCTACACCCCGAGTTGGTGACCAACGATTCACCGACCCAAGAGGTGGGCGGCGAGGTTTCCGCGGCGTTCTCCCCGGTTAAGCACCCGAGCCAGATGTATTCGCTCGAGGACGTTTTCAGCTATGAAGAGCTTGAAACCTGGTTCGAACGCGCCCGCGCCAACAGCGCCTCTTTCGCCCCAGGGGTTGAGGTGAAGTGGCTGACTGAAGTCAAGATCGATGGGCTCGCGGTCAACCTGATTTACCGCGATGGCGTGTTGGATGTCGCGGCAACTCGCGGGGACGGGACCACGGGTGAGGACGTGACGGATAACGTCAAGACGATCGCGGACATCCCGCACCGGCTCGAGGGTGAGGGGTGGCCCGCCGAGCTTGAGGTCCGTGGTGAAGTATTCATCCCCTCGAAAGAGTTCGAGGCATTCAACGCCTCGTTGATCGCGGAAGGTAAGGCGCCGCTAGCGAATCCGCGTAACGCGGCGGCGGGCTCGCTGCGGCAAAAAGACCCAGCCCAGACTGCTAAGCGTCCGTTGCGGATGTTCGTGCACGGCGTGGGTGCTCGCGAGGGGATGGACGTTGAATCTCAGCACGAGATTTATGCGCAGCTTGAAACGTGGGGGCTTCCGGTGTCCCCGTATAACAAGCTCTTCGATACCTCGGAAGAAGTGTTCGGCTATATCGACCAGATCGGTCAGGACCGCCACGGCTTGGTCCACGAGATCGACGGCATGGTCATCAAGATCGATGACTTCCAAGCCCAGCGCGCCCTGGGCTATACCTCGCGCACGCCTCGCTGGGCTGTTGCCTATAAGTATCCGCCGGAGGAAGTTCACACGGATCTTCTGGAGATTCGCGTGCAGGTGGGGCGCACCGGACGAGTGACACCGTATGGAGTGATGCGGCCGGTGACTGTGGCTGGCTCGACGGTTGAGCGGGCTACCTTGCACAACCGCGATGTGGTCAAGGCGAAGAACCTGCTGATCGGCGACGTTGTGGTGTTGCGTAAAGCAGGGGATGTGATCCCGGAGATTGTTGGGCCGGTTCTTCCGTTGCGTGAAGGCCGCGAGGACGAGCTATCCGAGTGGGTCATGCCGAGCGAATGCCCGTCGTGCGGAACACCGTTGCGTCCCGCGAAGGAAAGCGACGTGGATCTTCGTTGCCCGAACAGCCAGCACTGCCCCGAGCAGTTGGCTCAACGCGTCGAATACGCGGCCTCTCGCGGCGGGCTGGACATCGAGGCTCTCGGCGCGGAGGCTGCCATCGCGTTGACGATCGGCCCAGGGCCAGACCCGGCCGAAAACAGCGGGGTTCCAGCACCATCCGGACCTGGTCCATTGACGACAGAACGCGACCTTTTCGATCTGGCTGACCCGGAGTCTGAGTTATCGAAGTCGCTTGCGGATGTTCGAGTGTGGCGCGAGAAGCGTTCCAAAGGCCAAGGCACTGGCGTATGGGAGCTCCGCCCCTACTTCTATACGCGGGGAACATCCGCGAAACCGGCAGGACCGAACGCGAATACGCAGAAGTTGTTCCGTGAAGTCGCAGGTGCGATGGGCAAGGAACTGTGGCGGGTTTTGGTCGCGCTGTCGATCCGCCATGTAGGCCCGACCGCATCGCGGGCTTTGGCTCAACGCTTCGGATCGATGGATGCGCTGCGTGAGGCCGTGGCGAGCGAGAACGCGCTCGAGATCCTCTCCGATATCGACGGCGTGGGGACCATCATCGCCGAGGCCCTAGTGGATTGGTTCAAAGAAGACTGGCACGTTGAGATCGTGGACGCGTGGCAGCAAGCCTGGCGCGCGAACGGTTACGAGATGGCCGATGAACGCGACGAAGCAATCGCGGCGATCCTCGAAGGCCTCACGATTGTTGTGACCGGATCCCTCGAAGACTTCTCCCGCGATGAAGCCAAGGAAGCGATCCTCGCCCGCGGAGGCAAAGCAACCGGCTCCGTCTCCAAGAAAACAAGCGTTGTGGTTGCCGGTGAAGCCGCAGGCTCCAAACTCACGAAAGCCCAAGAGCTCGGCATCCCAGTGCTGGATGAGGACGGGTTCAAAGAATTACTCGCACACGGCCCATCCGTGCTTGAAAACGACGCAGCACGTGAGGAAAGGGACGACGCGTGAGCCACGCACAAACTGCACCAGACTCTGTGCTGGCTGAGGTGTTCGACATCGCTCTGGGCGCTGCCCACGAAGGAGCGAAGGTTCTTGCCGCGATGCGGGGCCAGGCCGAGGTCGTCGCTGAAGCAGACACGAAATCCGCGGCAGGGGACTGGGTCACCCAAGCCGACCGCGCATCCGAGCAAGCGATCCGCGAATACATTCACGCTCGCCGGCCCGAGGATGTCCTCACGGGCGAAGAATACGACGCAAGCGGAGACATCCACGCCGAATACCGCTGGTGCATCGACCCACTCGACGGGACCGCGAACTTCGTGCGCGGGCTGCCGCACTACGCGGTGTCCGTTGCGGTGGCGCGCCGCGAATACCTCCGTGAGAATCTTGATGAAGACGGCAACCCAACCGAAGACACCCCATTCGTTGAACGCTGGGTTGCCGGTGTTGTGATTGCCCCCGAGCTGCAGAAAATGTGGGCGGCCTGCGCATCTGCTGATCCGGTGTCTGCAGATACAGCGCAGGCATACACCGCTGTGTGGGAAGCGGAACACGCTCCGCGCCGGTGCGACGATGAAGCCAGTCGCAGGCTCACGGCGGAGGCATTCGACGGGGCAACTGGTCAGGCCCGGATTCTCGCCTACGGATTCGGCTACGGCGCTGGGCAGCGTCAACGCCAAACCCAAGCGCTCACGCGCCTCATTCCGCACTTCGACAACGTCCGGCGGCTCGGTTCAGCCGCGATCGATATGTGCCTTGTAGCGGACGGGACACTCGATGCCTACGCCGAAACCGACATCAACGAATGGGACTGGGCCGCCGGCTCATTCATCGCGCAAGCCGCTGGGTTCCCTGTGCAACGACCCCTCTGGAACAGTACTCACAGCTACGGGTGGTGCCTCGTAGGTGACGTACACGGCCGATGGCTCGGCCCCATTGCCGCCATCAACACGGGCGATACAGCCAGCGTTAGAGATGCAGCCAGCGGTGACGGTGAGGTCAACGCGGGTGGCATCACGCTCCGTTACGCGACCTACCACGATGATGAAGCGATCGCTGAGATCACCGAGCGAGCGTACCTGCACGAAGGCTACTTCGACTCCGCAGACGACCCCTACATGCAACAGATCGCGCAGGTAGCGGAACGCCGCCGGCACGCGCTCTTGCTCGTTGCCGAAGACCACCAGAACAACATCGTGGGGTCCGTGACGCTCGCGCTACGAGGTAGCCTGTGGGCCGACCTCGCAGAGGACGGCGAGCTTGAGATGCGGCTGTTCGTTGTGGACCCGGAACATCAACGGACAGGGCTCGGCGGCAAGCTCGTGGAGGCGATCCTCTCATTCGCCGGGACTCTGCCGGGCATCCGCAGGGTTGTCTTGACCACCACGCCCGACTGGGAACCAGCGATGCGTTTCTATGAACGCTACGGCTTCACCCGCGAGGCTCACCGGGACGTCGACATCCCAGAGGTGCCGGGCCTGCGGCTCGCGGCGTTCAGTAAAGCAGTGGGGTCCGCCGCTGAGCCCAACGCATCCTGAACTCGTCAACAGACCTCACATACAGACCTCACATACAGACCTCAAAATGCCAACGACGGCGACTGTGCCTAAACTGGTGCAAGCACTTAAGACTTTCGGGACTTTGAAAGATTGGGAGGGAAATGTCTGGAATCTCTCGTGACCAAGTGGCGCATTTAGCGACCTTGGCGCACATTGCCATGACAGAAGAAGAACTTGACAGGATGTCCACGGAGCTTGACGCGATCGTTGACGCCGTCGCCTCAGTCAGTGAAGCCGCAACGGATGACATCCCGGCAACGAGCCACCCGATCCCGTTGACCAACGTGATGCGTGAGGACGTTGTTGGAGACACGCTCACCCAAGCGCAAGCACTTGCCAACGCTCCTGATGCCGAAGACGGCCGCTTCCGTGTGCCAGCGATTCTGGACGAGGACTGATAAACCATGGCAGAGATCTACGAACTTTCCGCCTCCGAACTCGCAGCGAAACTGCGTGCAGGAGAGGTCACGAGCGAAGACGCCGTGAAAGCCCACCTCGAGCGCATCGAAAAGCTCGACGGCGTCATCAACGCATACCTGCACGTCAACGCTGAAGAAGCGCTTGAGGTCGCACGCGAAGTCGACCAGATCCGGGCCGCAGGCGGTGCCGAGGCTGAAGTCCTCCACCCGCTGGCTGGCGTGCCGATCGCGATCAAGGACCTCATCGTCACCAAGGGGCAACCAACCACCGCGGCCTCCCGCATGCTTGAAGGCTGGATGAGCCCCTACGATGCGACCGTGATCACCAAGATCCGCGAAGCTAAGTTGCCGATGCTTGGCAAAACCAACCTCGACGAATTCGCGATGGGTTCCTCGACCGAATACTCCGCGTTCGGTGTGACCCGTAACCCGTGGGACCTCGACCGCATTCCGGGTGGTTCCGGCGGCGGCTCCGCGGCAGCGGTCGCAGGCCACCTCGCACCACTGGCACTCGGAACCGACACGGGTGGATCGATCCGTCAGCCATCCGCGGTCACCGGAACCGTGGGCGTCAAGCCAACCTATGGTGCCGTTTCCCGCTACGGTGCGATCGCGATGGCATCCTCGCTCGACCAGATCGGCCCTGTAGCGCGTACCGTGTGGGACGCGGCTGCGCTGCAGGAGCTCATCGGCGGCCACGACCCGAAGGACTCGACCTCGCTCGAAGGCAGCTCCGAAGGCCTCATCAAGGCCGCTGAAGAAGGCGCGGCAGGCGACCTCACCGGCGTCAAGGTCGGCGTGATCGCACAGCTGCGTGGCGGCGACGGTTTCGAAGACGGCGTGACCGCTTCCTTCGAAGAAACCCTCAAAACGCTTGAGGCACGCGGTGCCGAGATCGTAGAGATCGAATGCCCGAACTTCACCTACGCGGTGGGTGCGTACTACCTCATCATGCCGTCCGAGGTCTCCTCGAACCTCGCTAAATACGACGGCGTCCGCTTCGGCCTGCGCGTACTCCCAGAGGACGGCCCGGTGACCATCGAACGCGTCATGGGTGCCTCCCGCGCGGCGGGCTTCGGTGACGAGGTCAAGCGCCGCATCATGCTCGGAACCTACGCGCTTTCGGCTGGCTACTATGACGCCTACTACGGTTCAGCGCAGAAGATCCGTACGCTCATCCAGCGTGACTTCGCGGCCGCATTCGAAAAGGTCGATGTGCTTGTGACCCCAACCGCGCCGACCGTTGCGTTCAAGATCGGTGAGAAGATCGATAACCCGGTTGCGATGTACCTCAACGACATCGCGACCATCCCAGCGAACCTCGCAGGGATCCCTGGTATCTCGATCCCGTCAGGGCTCTCCGAGGGCCTCCCAGTGGGGGTGCAGTTCCTCGTCCCAGCACATGAGGACGCACGCATGTACCGCATCGCTGCAGCCGCTGAGGCCGCACTTGAAGAAAGCAACGGCGGCCCGATCCTCGCCCAGGCCCCAAACCTCAACGAGGAAGTAGCAGCCCGCGTTCAGGAGGCTAACTAAACATGACAGAGATTGTTGATTTCGACGAAGCCCTGACGCGCTATGAGCCAGTGCTTGGCTTCGAGGTCCACGTTGAGCTGAACACTAAAACCAAGATGTTCTCCTCAGCACCCAACGAATTCGGTGACGACCCGAACACCAATGTCAACGAGGTCGACCTTGGCCTTCCGGGCGTGCTTCCGGTGGTGAACAAAGCCGGCGTCGAGTATGCGATCCTGCTGGGTTTGGCACTGAACTGCAGCATCGCGGAATACTGCCGTTTTGCCCGCAAGAACTATTTCTACCCGGACACCCCTAAAAACTTCCAGACCTCGCAGTACGACGAGCCGATCGCTTACGACGGCTACCTCGACATCGAGCTGGACTCCGGGAAGGTCTACAGGGTCGAGATCGAACGCGCACATATGGAAGAGGACGCGGGTAAGCTCACCCACGTCGGCGGTTCCTCGGGGCGTATCCAGGGTGCATCGAGCTCGCTCGTTGACTACAACCGCGCAGGTGTGCCGCTTGTTGAGATCGTGACCCGCCCCATCACGGGTGCAGGCGCTGATGCTCCCGAGCTTGCACGCAAGTATGTTGAAGCGATCCGTGACATCGTCAAGGCCCTCGATATCTCTGATGCCCGCATGGAGCGCGGTAACGTCCGCTGCGATGCGAACGTTTCGCTCATGCCGATCGGCTCCGAGAAATTCGGTATCCGTTCCGAGACTAAGAACGTGAACTCGCTGCGCTCCGTCGAACGTGCCGTGCGCTACGAGATGTGCCGCCACGCAGGCATCCTCGATGCCGGTGAGACCGTGGTCCAGGAGACCCGCCACTGGCACGAAGACACCCGCACGACATCGTCGGGCCGTCCGAAGTCCGATGCCGATGACTACCGCTACTTCCCAGAGCCAGACCTCGTACCGATCGTCACGACCGCCGACCAGGTCGCTGAACTTCGCGAACGTTTGCCGGAACTCCCAGCCGCTAAACGTTCCCGCCTCAAGGCGGCGTGGGGCTTCTCGGATGAAGAGTTCCGCGACATCGTCAACGCGGGCCTCATCGACACGATCGAAGAGACCGAGAAAGCCGGCGCGAGCGCATCAGCTGCACGTAAATGGTGGATGGGTGAGATCTCCCGCATCGCTAACGAAGCGGAGAAGGACGTCACCGAAACCGGTATCACCCCGGCTCACGTCGTGGAGATCGAAAACCTCATCGCTGAGAAGAAGATCAACAACAAGATCGCCCGCCAGGTCCTCACACACGTCGCTGACGGTGAAGGCAGCCCGGCCGAGATCGTTGAGAAGCGTGGACTGGCCGTCGTATCTGATGACGGCGCGTTGACCGAAGCCGTCGAACAAGCGATGGCGGGTAACCCGGACGTGGTCGAAAAGATCAAGGCTGGCAACCAGAAGGTCATCGGCGCCCTCATGGGCCCGATCATGAAGGCGACCCGCGGTCAGGCTGATCCAGGCCGAGTCCGCGAGATCATCCTCGAGAAGATCAACTAGCCTCGCTTGCTCCCCGTCTCGGGATGGTGACCGTTGGTCCTCACCACGAGGCGGGGACCAGCGGTTAACGCCCTGCCACTTTAAACAGCCTGCCACTTCATACACCGCGCCAGTTCCTACATGGCGCCGTTCATACACCGCGTCAGTGTCACACACGATGCAGTTTCGAGCATCACGCAACGTAGAGCGCATCACGCAAGGAGAGCGCGCATGAGTAAGCCAACCGTCACCGTTGTGGGGTCCACCAACCTGGACATCACCGCTACCGTGCACCGCCTACCGGGGCCAGGTGAGACCCTCCTAGGGCGTACACTCGTGCATTCCCCTGGTGGCAAGGGCGGAAACCAAGCGCTCGCGGCCTCGCGAGCTGGCGCCCGCGTCCGGTTCATCACTGCCATCGGAAGCGACGATGCCGCGCGGGAGGCCCACGAACTGCTCACAGCGGATGGTGTTGACTTGAGCCACGTGCTCGTGCGTGAAGACGAACCAACAGGAACCGCGATCATCACGGTCGACCACGGGGCAGAAAACACGATCATCGTGATCGCCGGCGCTAATCAGCACCTTGATGCAGGGGCCGTGCAGGCACGCGCCCACGCTGTTGAAGGTGTGGTTGTGTTGCAGGGTGAAATCCCGGTCACGGGAATCCAGGCTGCCTTCGCGGCGGCCGAGGACCGGGTGGTTTTCAACCTCGCACCCGTCATCGACGTCCCGGCTGATCTGATCTTGCGGGCTGACCCGTTGGTCGTCAACGAACACGAGGGCGCAGGGGCGCTGAAGATGCTCGGCGGCGACCCTGAGGGGCTGAGCGATAAGGAGATCGTCCGTGAGCTCAAAGCCGCCGGAGTGCGTTCGGTGGTCATGACCCTGGGCGCAAGCGGTTCACACGTGATGGACGAGACCGGCGAACACAAGATCCCAGCTCACACCGTGAAACCCGTTGACACCACCGGTGCCGGGGACGCGTATGTCGGGGCGCTTGCTGCGCGGCTCGCGGCAGGGGACAGCCTCACCGAAGCGGCCTCCTACGCAAGCCGTTACGCCGCCGACACCGTGACCCGTCCCGGAGCCCAAGCATCCTACGGCGTGTTGCCAGTACGCTGACAGAACCGCTGACCTCGCCCATCCGGAAAGGCTGCCCGTCCGCAGACGCTGCCCGTCCGCAAGCGCCGGAAGCGTGGCGCTGATGTCCGCTGTTGGCTAAGCCTGAGGCTAAACCCTTGCCAAATGCTGGGGCACCTCTGAAAGGATAAGGCTATGGCTACTATCGAGTTCCAAGGTAAGACCCTCAACACGGTTGGCGACCTCCCCGCTGTAGGTAAGGCCGCCCCAGAGTTCACTACCGTCAACACCGACCTTGAAGACGTAACCCTCAAGGATTACGCAGGCAAGCGCGTTGTGTTGAACGTGTTCCCGTCGATCGATACCGGGGTGTGCGCCCAGTCCGTTCGCGAATTCAATAAGCGTGCAGCGGGCCTTGAGAACACGGTTGTTGTGACTGTGTCCATGGACCTTCCGTTCGCGCTCGGCCGCTTCTGCGGCGCTGAAGGCATCGACAACGTTGTTGCGACCTCGGCATTCCGTTCGAGCTTCGGCGAGGACTACGGCATCAAGTTCGCAGACGGGCCAATGAAGGGCCTCATGGCTCGCGGCGTCATCGTGATCGACACGGACGGCACCGTGCTCTACTCCTCCCTGACTCCAAGCGTGGGTGAGGAACCAGCGTACGACGAGGTCCTCAACGTCCTCTAAACCACACACGTGCTGGCGCCCGGGGTCACAGACCCCGGGCGTTTCGCGCATCCACGCAGCAGTGCTCATCTAACAGAACTGGGCGGGCCTTCAACAGCTCAGCCGGATGCGGCAAGTAATCTCCGGAGATGAACGTGAACACCGACAACGATGGACAACAAATTTTTCGGCGCACTGTTTGGCGCCGTGATCGTCGCGTATCTGCTCTTCTTTGTCCCTAACGTGAGCCTCATCATCGGTATCACGGTCGTGTTGATGATCGCATCCTGGTGGGCGGTTGTAGCGTTCTGGCCTATTGAACCGCCAAAGAAACCGGGCGTGCGGACCTACCGCTCGAACTAGCGAGCTCCACAGTATGAGCCCCGTAGCGAGCTCAACAGTATGAGGCCGAGGGGATTACTGGAGCAGCTCGCGGCATACGTGTGCGGCTTGAGCGGCCCTCATGATGCGCGGCTGGGTTTTCCTCAAAAGCCGGCCCCAGGTTTTCACTCCACCGCGCAGTGCGGCGTCAGCCACGCGAGTCAACGCCAATGACCCGTTCCACACGTGGGCTCGAGCCGCGAAGAACTCATCCGGGGCTGACGGGTCGATCACGTCTTGGCCGTGCCACAGCGATAGATGCGCCAGATTGATCGCCGGGTCCCACAAGGATGCTTTGTCCCAGTCGAGGATCCCGATCAGCTCGCCATCACGCCAGTGCATATTCCGGCCCGCTAAGTCCCCATGCACTAAACCACGCCGGAGTGAACCGCGAAGAGCGGCGCCTTGGCCCACCGCGGATCCCATGGCTTGCTCCATCTCACCCAGAGTAGCTAACACGGTAGCGGCACTTGCCCGCACATCGGGCTCAAGCGCATCGATCGCAGCATCGGCGCGGGCCTGGGTCCATTGAGGTTCTGCCTCCCAGGGCGCGCCAACCAGGCCTTCGTAGGCGCTCAACGGAACCGCCTGCAGGTCGGTAATAGTCCGCCCCAACGCTGCAGGGTCGCCTTGGTGTAGCGGGTGGGCGGCACCGGGGATGAAACGTTGGATGATCCCGCCGGCGGAATCGATCGGGGAGCGGGATTCAGGGACGAGCCACGGAACATGCGGGGCAAGCGCATCCGCTAACGCGGCACGGCGGGCTTGGGCGAGCGCCTCCTCACGAGTCCGGGCCATCCGGAACACAACCTCAGGAACCGGGTCTGCCGGGATGAGAACCAGGTTCGACTTCCCAGATTCCTCAACCCGGCCAGAAACCCAATCCGCGGCAGGGTATAAAGCGTTGGCGCGTTCAACTTCTTCGCTCGTGGGTTGCCTGGCCATGCATCCAGCCTACCGAGCATAATCGGATGCATGAGTGCCCAATCCCCACACGCACACACCCCAGACGGTGACGGCTCAGCGAAGACGCCCGGCCTGGGCGAGCTGGGGGCGCCCTCGCGAAAGGCCCTGGGGTGGGAGATCGGCATCGTCCTAGCGCTCTCTTTGGGCAAATCCGGGGTGTATGCGCTCATCGACTTGCTCGACACCATCACGCGCGGCCCCATCTCCTCCGGGACCGCGGCCCTCAACACCTCAACTAGCACGCGTGAGTGGATTGATCTGCTGTATCAGCTTGCCGGCATCTTCTTTGCGCTTGCCCCGGTAGCGCTCGTGATCTACCTTGTTTCACGCTGGCCGGGCAATAAGCCTTGGCGTAGGTGGGGCATCGACGGTCAACGATGCGGTAGCGACGCCGCAGTGGGTTTCGCATTCTTCGTGCTCATCGGCGTAGGAACCCTCGCGGTATATGCAGCGGGCAGGGCGCTCGGTGTCACGACTGCTATCACGACCTCGGGCCTTCCGGACGCGTGGTGGAGCGTACCCGTGTTGCTGTTGGCCGCACTCAAGAACGGGCTGCTTGAAGAGATCGTGGTGCTCGCCTACCTGCATGAGCGGCTCGCAACACTGAAATGGACGCCCGCCGCGATCATCATCTTCTGCGCCGTAGTGCGTGGCTCCTACCACCTCTACCAAGGCATCGGGCCGTTCATCGGCAACGTAGCGATGGGCGTGATCTTTGGGCTCTACTACCTGCACAAACGCCGCATCATGCCGCTCATCTGGGCGCACTTCTTACTCGATGCGGTCGCGTTTGTGGGCTACCCGCTGCTCGCGGCATGGTTCGGGTACGGTAGCTAGCCCGCGCCGTCGGCCCTGTCAGCCGCCGCCGGGCCAACGCTGTTAGAGGGTTACGAGGCCCTTCGGGGTCTTCAACGTGACTGACTGCAGGCCCGGCATCCCGGAGGGGGAGGTGAAGTTGAATGTGACCTCGCCCTTGAAGTCTTCACCTGGGTGGCCGAGCCATTCGTCGATGCGTTCGCGGTTACCGGAGATCGTGAGTTCCACGATTTCACCGTGTGGCTCTTCAGCCCGGGATGGGTGCAGGTCCTCGAAGCTCTCGTCCCAGCGGAGGAAGTAGGGAAGCTGAGGGTCTGCGATGAGCCCGTTGATGCCGATCTGGCGCCACGTGAGCTCTCGCCCGTCGGGGAACTTACGCGAACCGGGGACCGCGCCGCGTTGCAGGCGCTCCTCGATAGGTGTGAGGTCCTCTACTGAGACGACCCAGCCCATCCATCCGCCACCCATCTCGCTTCGGGCGCGTACTGCCTTCCTGAACGGCTGCTGGAGAGTGGCCGGGTGGTCTAGTACCTCAACGACTTCGAGGTACTGGTGGTTGTGGAGGGGGAAGAACACGTTGCGTGTTCCGAAGCGTGGGTGCACGCCTCCTTTGACGTACCGGAGCCCGAGCTGATCGGCGATACGGTCTGCGGTGGTGATGAGGCCTTCTGGCCCGCAAGCGTAAGAAACGTGATCGAGCTTCATGGGTTAAATCTGACACTGTGTGAGCCACATCTCTACTTAGGTTTACCTAAGTTGAAGTCCGGCCTGTGGATCAAACCGGGTGTGGTGGGCGTTATGTGGTGCCAGTGGGTTGGCGTGTTGTAGGCTAATTGCCAAGGTCATGAGTGCCAGTGCAAAACCCCGGTTTGCTGGCCGGCAACCCTCCGTCCGCGGCGGGGTGCCCCGGGTGAGGACCTGGTCACACGGGAATGCCGCTGTGGCAAGCGCGGGCTCTGCCCGCCCGTATCCGGGCGGACGTTACGTCAAATCAACCGGTGTATGCGGGCAAGCCCCTCCTATGAATCAAGGGGTGCACTGTATATGTCGCAACAAAAGTTCGAAACTCGTCAGATCCACGCCGGCCAGACTCCAGACCCGACCACGGGTTCGCAAGCGTTACCGATCCACCTGACCAACGCGTATGTTTTCCCTGACACCGAGGCTGCTGCCAACCGCTTTGCGCTGAGCGAGCTGGGGCCTATCTATACGCGCTTAGGTAACCCGACCACCGAAGTCATCGAGAACCGCATGGCAAGCCTCGAAGGCGGCGTCGGTGCGCTGTTCGTCGCCTCCGGAATGGCGGCTACGAGCTATGCGATCCTCAATGTTGCGGAAGCCGGCGATCACATCGTCGCATCGCCATCCCTCTATGGCGGGACGCAGAACCTCTTCAAGCACACTCTGCCTAAGCTCGGTGTCGAGGTCACGTTCGTGGAAGATCCAGACGACCTGGATGCATGGCGCGGGGCAATCAAGCCGAACACCAAGGCCTTCTTCGGCGAGACCATCGGTAACCCGCGCCAAGACGTGTTCGACATCGAAAACATCGCCGCGATTGCACACGATGAGGCAGGCGTACCGCTCATCATTGACAACACGCTGGCAACCCCGTACTCGCTGCGCCCGATCGAATGGGGCGCCGACGTCGTGGTTCACTCCGCAACCAAGTACCTGTGCGGCCACGGAACCGCGATGGGCGGGGTCATTATTGACTCAGGAAACTTCGACTACACCCAACACCCGGAGCGTTTCCCGGGTTTCAACCAGCCGGATGAGTCCTATCACGGCATCGTTTACGGCCGCGATATGGGTGTTGGCTCGCCACTGGGTGCGAACCTCTCCTACATCCTGAAGATCCGCGTGCAGTTGTTGCGTGACACCGGCGCTGCGATCTCCCCAATGAACTCCTTCCTGATCGCCCAAGGCCTCGAAACGCTCTCTCTGCGTGTTGAGAGGCACATCGAGAACGCGCAGAAGGTCGCTCAATGGCTCGAAGCGCGCGATGACGTCTCCGCGACCATCTATGCCGGCTTGGAATCCTGCCCGTGGTATGAGCGTGGCCGCCACTACGCACCCGAAGGGGTGGGCGCGATCGTCTCCTTCGAGATCAAGGGAGCTGAAGACAACGAGGAAGCGGCCCGCGCCTTCGTGGACGCGCTCGAGCTGCACTCGCTTGTAGCCAACCTCGGTGACGTCCGCTCGCTCGTGGCGCATCCATCATCCACAACCCACTCCCAGCTGTCTCCGGAAGAGAAGCGAGCCGCCGGCGTGGGCCCAGGCACAGTACGCCTCTCAGTGGGCCTTGAACACGTGGATGACATCATCGCCGACCTGCAGAAGGGTTTCGACGCCTTCCACGCCGCCCGCGCCTAACTAGCGCCGGGACATTGGCATGTGGCAACGGAAGCGATAGAAACTCACGAAGCGAAAGCAGCGTTATGACGTTGGATGTACGAGAACACTCACAACACAACGCTCCCGAGAGCGATGTGAAGATCCTCCCGCTGGGCCCGCTGGATCTAGAGACAGGCGGGCACCTTCCCCAAACCCATATCGCGTACGAGGTTTTCGGCGAGCTCAACGCTGAGCGCAGTAATGCGGTCCTCGTTTTGCACGCGCTGACCGGCGACACCCACGCAGCCGACGGAACGCCGGCTAAAGATGCGCCGGCTAACGATGCGGCAGTGACCGATGCGGACGCACCGCAACCTGGTTGGTGGCGCGAGGTCGTAGGCCCGGGTAAGCCGGTGGACACCACCACGTATTGCGCAGTGGTTCCGGCAGCCTTGGGCGGGTGCTCAGGCACGATCGGCCCGGCCTCGCTGGCCGAGGACGGGCAACCCTATGGTTCGCGTTTCCCATTCGTGACGATCCGCGACATGGTCGAGCTTGAACTGCGCCTCATGCACGCACTCAACATTGAGGCGTGGCACGCCGTTGTTGGCGGCTCGATGGGCGGGGCACGTGCGCTCGAATGGGCCGTGAGCTATCCGCAACACGTCACCAAATGCGCAGTGATCGCCGCGACCGCTGAATCATCGGCCGAACAGATCGCGTTCGCGCAGATCCAAACTGAGGCGATCCGGCTCGACCCACAATTCCACGGCGGAGACTATTACAGCCACGGCAACGGTGCCGGCCCGCAGCGTGGCCTAGGCATAGCTCGCCGCCTCGCCCACGTCTCCTACCGCTCCGCTGCCGAGCTCGACCATCGTTTTGGGCGCTCGCCGCAAGGTAGCGAACTTCCGCTGGGATCTGCTGGCCGTGATGAACGCGGCCGCTACGCGGTCGAGTCGTATCTGGACCATCAGGCGCATAAGCTCGTGAATCGTTTCGATGCCAACGCCTACCTGACCCTCACTGAGGCGCTCATGAGCCATGACGTTGGTCGGGGCCGCGGGGGAGTCGAAGCGGCTCTCGCTGAGGTAGTGGGCGTTGAGTTCTTCATCGCGGCCGTGGATACGGACCGTCTGTATTATCCGCAAGAGTCCCAGCGGATCGCGGATGCGCTGCCGGGTGATGTTCCTGTGCACATGGTTTCGACCCCGGTGGGCCACGACGGTTTTCTGACCGATGGGCACCAGCTGGATGCGCCGTTCCGTGCGTTTTTGGGCCCGGTGCCGCCAAGTGCGTGACAGGATGGTTATATGAGTGAAAAGTGGGAACCGTTTGTAGTTGAACATGTGCCGGAGGGCGTGAATGAGTCTGCGCCGCTCTTGGCTTTCTTGCATGGTTTTGGCGCGGATGAACGCGACCTTCTACCTATTGCGAGCATGCTTCCGGGCCAGTTCGCTGTGATGTCAGTGCGAGCACCGCTTGCACTGGGTTTTGGCGGCTACGCGTGGTTCCCGCTTTCAAGCCAGGACCTGGAGTTCAACTCGGCTGATTACAGCCAAGTCGTGGAGGACCTGACACACTGGGTCGCTGAACGGAAGAAGCACCACGAATCGGTCACGCTACTGGGTTTCTCTCAAGGTATGGCGATGGCGACCGCGGTGGCCCGCCGTGATCCTTCCGCGGTGGACGCGCTCGTGGGCTTGTCCGGTTTCACGCTGGAACAGTTCAAGGATGAAACCGGTGCGGACTTCTTCAAAGACCAAGAGCTGGCCGCACGCGAAGAGAAGCTGCCGATGTTCTGGGGACGCGATCCGGAAGACCCGGTGATCCCGGAGCGGTTCATCGAACCGACGAACGCGTGGGCGCGAGCGAACACGGACCTCACCAAGGTCAACTACCAAGGCATCGGCCACGGAGTGGGGCAAGCAGAGATCCGCCACATCGGCGAGTTCCTGACCGCTAAAGTGCTCGGCGCCCAGGTATAGGCGCCAGGCCTGGCCGCCCGAGACTGGCCGCTGCGGCTAGGCTTCGTCTCCGCGCGCCACACGCAGCACGTAGTCGTGGAAGCCGACCACGTCGTCGAAATCTAGTTGCCGGCCTCGGCGGGTCTCGACCTCGCCGTTGACGGTTGCACTACCCTCAGCGATCTCTTCGCGTGCCTGCACACCGTCTTCAACCACGTTGGCTAGTTTCAGAAACTGGCCCAAACGGATGCCTGCGGTGCGTACGGGCACGTCAATGATCTCTACCGAACTCATGCTCCAAGGTTCTCACGCGCCGCGGATCCGTGCACGCGCGCCCGGAGCGTTTCTGAGCTGGGCGAGGATTTCGCGGTGGGCACATATTTGGGCTAGCAAGGTTCAAAACGGGCCAAAAATCAGCTCAACCGTTAGGATTGACGGCAGACCATAACGGACCGCAGCCGGCGGCCCGTATCAACCGATGGAGTTCACTCAACATGGCAGCAGCGTCCAAGCTGGATAAGGTCATTTCACTCGCTAAACGGCGTGGTTTCGTTTTCCAGGCAGGTGAAATCTATGGCGGTTCCCGCTCTGCCTGGGACTACGGTCCGCTAGGTGTGGAACTCAAGGAGAACATCAAACGCCAGTGGTGGAACACGTTTGTGCGTTCCCGTTCGGACATGGTGGGCCTGGACTCTTCGATCATTATCCCGACCCCCATCTGGCAGGCTTCCGGTCACGTAGAGACCTTCACTGACCCGCTCGTGGAATGCCTCTCGTGCCACCGCCGCCACCGCGAAGACCACCTGCTTGAGGCATACGAGGCTAAGAAGGGCCGCATGCCGGAAGAAGGTCTGGCGGAGATCGTGTGCCCTGACTGCGGTAACCGCGGCAAGTGGACCGAGCCACAACAGTTCTCGGGGCTCATGAAGACCTACCTTGGCGCCGTCGATGACGAATCGGGCCTGCACTACCTGCGTCCGGAGACCGCCCAAGGTATTTTCGTGAACTTCCTCAACGTCGTGAACTCGGCGCGCCGTAAACCACCGTTCGGTATCGGCCAGATCGGTAAGGCGTTCCGCAACGAGATCACCCCGGGTAACTTCATCTTCCGTACCCGCGAGTTCGAACAGATGGAGATCGAATACTTCACCCCGCCTGAGCAGACTTCTGAACTGTTCGATGAGTGGGTTGAGGACTGCTGGAACTGGTTCGTTGAGCTCGGTGTTGACCCGGATAACCTGCGTAAGTTCGATGTCCCTGCAGATGAGCGCGCCCACTATTCTGAGCGCACGATCGACCTCGAATACCGTTTCGGTTTCCAGGGTTCGGAGTGGGGCGAGCTTATGGGTATCGCCAACCGCACCGATTACGACCTCAAGCAGCACATCGAACACTCCAAGACGGACTTGTCATACTTCGATCAGGCCAAGGGCGAGCGTTACGTGCCGTACGTAGTTGAGCCGTCCTTCGGTTTGACCCGTTCGATGATGGCGTTCCTGGTTGATGCCTATCATGAGGACGAGGCGCCGAACACGAAGGGCGGAACCGATGTGCGCACCGTGTTGAAACTTGACCGTCGCCTGGCGCCCGTGAAGGCCGCGGTTCTACCGCTTTCACGTAACGAGAAGCTGTCCCCGCTGGCGCGTGAGCTGGCTCGCAAGCTCGGTGCGCAGTGGAACGTTGACTTCGATGACGCGGGCGCTATTGGCCGCCGTTACCGCCGCCAGGACGAGATCGGTACGCCGTTCTGCATCACGGTGGACTTCGATTCGCTTGATGACAACGCAGTGACCGTGCGCGAGCGTGACACGATGCAGCAAGAACGCGTCGCGATCGATGAGTTGCCTGCCTACCTGGCAACCCAACTGATGGGAGCTGTATGAGTGCGGCTGAGCTTGAGGGCCTAACGTTTCGCCCGTGGGCGGAAGGTGACGATCTGCGTCTGCTTGAAGTGTGGGGTGGGCCCCGCACCCCGCAGGCGCACGAAGACCGAGCCATGTTGCGGCCCTCGAGCGATGAGCCGTTCGCTCGCTGCATTGTCGCTGAACTGGATGGCGTCCCGATCGCGGCTGGCGTGGTGTATTCCTCGAGCCTGCACCCGCAACGGTATTGGTTCTATGTTGAGGTGGCTTCGGCTGAACGTCGGCAGGGGATCGGGCATCAGCTGCTTGCGCTTTTGAAAGCGGAGCTTCCAGCGGGGGCTCAGTTGAAGTCGCGTTACACATCGGCCGATGCGGGGGAGAACCCGGATGCCGATGGTGCGGCTGGATTTCTCGCAGCTGAGGGCTTCGGGCTGGTCAATAAGTCGATGCTGGTGGTCGTTGAGCCGTCCGCGTTGCCTTTGCCGGAGTTCGCTGAAGACGGGCTTGTGCTTGAAGAGGCGGCGACCGGTTCGGTTGAGCTTTCAACCACTGTCGCCGAGTTCTATAACGCCACACATGAATGGGATCCTTCAACGATGACGGTCGGGCTCACACAGACCATGTTGTTGGGGCCTCACACCGGCGCGAAGGGCGCCGTTGTGGTTCGTGACCGTGCGATGGGTGAGGGTGCGCCGATTCTCGCGTTCGCGGTCTCGTATGAGCCGGCCCGCCCGGATGCTCCGACCGAGGTGCTTCTGGGGTGGAACCCTGAGCTTGATGAGGCTCGGGCATCCCAAGCGTGCCGCGACCTCTTGGCGATGCTGGTGCATCAGTACCCGGTCCAGCTTGAGGTGGATACCGCGATGGTCCCGTTGGGCCGTGTGATCGATGAGCTTGGCCCGAAGGGTCTGGCCACGATCGTCACGACGACTCACATCGTTGCCACGGATGCGTAGAGCACGTCACCAGGGTGGTGCTGGCGGGCGTCACCGCAGCCCGCATCAGGCTGAAGGTAGCCCGCATCGTGCTGAGAACCATGCCCCTCTTGAGGTGCACGGGCATAGCCATGATGCGCCGATCGCTGATCCGCGTTTGCGGCGCCGTGCAACGATCGTTCTGACCTCGATCCTGATTCCGCTCGCATTGCTCACGATCGCCGGCCTTGTGTGGTTGTGGCCGAGCCCGAATGACCGCCCTGAGTCTTTGGGGCAACCGTATTCTGCGGCTCCAGGCGTCAGCATCGTGACGTTGCCGGTGGACAAGGTCGATTCCGAGGGCAGTTGCGCAGCCACAGAAACCCACGCCGGCCAGGTCGAGATCGAGTCGGATGCGACGTGTCGAGTCCCATACGTCACAGACCCGGAAACGGATCAGCTGGTTCCGGTGCAGATCCCACCAGAGGTTGAGAATCACGACCCGCCTGAGGTCGGGGACAAGCTGCGGGTCATGCTCATCAACACCTCCGCTGGTGAGGGAAACGCAGGCGAGGGCAACGCTGGCGCGGAACCGGGTGGAGAAGCAGGCGTGGAGCCGGGCGCTGAATCCGGTGCGGAAGCCGGTGCGGAAACGACTGCGACGTTCATCGACTACAACCGTGATTTTCCTGTCGCGTTGCTCTCGATCGTGTACGCGCTGTTGGTGATCGTGGTTGCTGGCTGGCGTGGTTTCCGTGCACTGATCGGGCTCGCGTTCTCATTCCTGATTTTCGGTTGGTTCATGTTCCCGGCCCTGCTCGCGGGTAAGCCCGCTTTATGGGTCGGGCTGGTGGGCGCGATCGCGATCATGTTCGTGGTCTTGTATTTCGCCCACGGGCTCTCAGCTCGAACTACAACAGCGTTGCTCGGTACTATCGTGGGGCTTTTCGTGACCGCCGGCATCGCGGTGTGGGCCACCGACAGCGCATCCCTGTTAGGCCAGGGGGAGGACTCCACCTATACGCTGAATCAGGTAGTTCCAAACGTTTCTTTATCAGGCATCGTGTTGTGCGGCTTGTTCATCGCTGGCCTTGGCGTGCTCAATGACGTGACGATCACCCAGGCTTCGGCCGTGTGGGAGCTTGCCGACGCTAAACCGGATGCCACAGTGCGGGAGCTATTCAGGTCCGCGATGCGCATCGGCCGCGACCACATCGCATCCACTGTGTACACAATCGTGTTCGCCTACGCGGGCGGGGCGATCGCGACCCTGCTCATGATGAGCCTGTATGACTATTCGATGCTGAAGTTCCTCACCACCGGTCACCTCGCCGAAGAGGTCGTGCGAACACTCGTGGCTTCAATCGGACTGGTCATCGCGATCCCGGTGACAACGCTGATCGGTGTGATCGTGGTCAAAGCCTCGCTCCAAGGCACCGAGCCAACACGGCGGGCCGATGTGCGGCGCGGTGGCGGTTTGCGTGGCCGGCTGACGGAGGGTCGTGGCACCATAGAATCGTGACTATTGCAAGCCCTATCGCCTCGTTGAGCACCGGTGAGACTGATCATCCGGTCAAGCTCACGTTGCCTGAGTTGCGTCTTCGGGACCTCAGGTTCGCCTCGCCAGTGGTGCTTTCGCCGATGGCGGGGATCACGAACTCGGCGTTCCGCCGTTTGTGCGCTGAATACGGTGATGGCTTGTTTGTGTGCGAGATGGTGACCTCGCGCGCCTTGGTTGAACGTACCCGGGAGTCGATGCGCATCATCAAGCATCATCCGGCTGAACGGGTCCGTTCGGTTCAGCTGTATGGTGTGGAGCCTAATACGGTGCGCGCGGCGGTCCGTATGTTGGTTGAGGAGGGGCGCGCCGACCACATCGACCTCAACTTTGGTTGCCCGGCACCCAAAGTCACGCGTAAAGGCGGAGGTTCTGCCTTGCCGTGGAAGATCGATCTGTTCCAGCGTCTGCTCACAGGCGCAGTAGAGGAAGCGCACGCGGGCAACGTTCCGCTGACGGTCAAGGTGCGCAAAGGCATCGATGACGATCACTTGACCTATATCGAGACGGGCAAGATGGCCCGCGATGTGGGTGTGGACGCGATCGCACTGCATGCCCGCACCATGAACCAGCATTATTCGGGGCACGCGGACTGGAAGGCGCTTGCGCGTTTCCGCGAGGCGCTCCCTGACATCCCGGTGATCGGTAACGGCGATATTTTCAGTGCCGAAGACGCCGTGGAGATGGTTGAGCAAACCGGGGTTGACGGCGTCCAGATCGGCCGCGGCGTTCAGGGCAAGCCGTGGCTTTTCGGTGATCTTGAGGCCGCTTTGAACGGTTCGCCGGTGCGCTACAGGCCAACACTGGGCGATGTGGCCGGTGTGTTCCGCCGCCATGCTGACCTGCTCATCGAGCATTTCGAGGATGAGTTCCGTGGCTTGCAGGATCTGCGCAAGCATGTCGCGTGGTATTTCAAAGGCTATGAGGTCGGAGGGGAAGTCCGTTCTGGGCTTGCGAGGGTTTCGGCACTCGATGAGTTGGACGATCTACTCGCCAAGCTGGATTGGGACGCGCCTTATCCGGGGAGAGCCGCGGAAGGAACACGCGGGAGAGCTGGCAGCCCTAAACGGCCGCACCTGCCGCAGAACTGGCTGGATTCCCGCTACCTCAACGATGAGCATAAGGCCATGATTTCCCACGCTGAATTGGATATTTCCGGTGGCTGAGCAGCGTTCAAAGCAAGAACAGAATTCGGTGCATCCACGTTCGCATGTGGGCGTTGCAGGTGAAGCGCTCGCCTCCATCGCCGGTTATGAGACCCACGATATGGAGCGTTGGGTTCCCGAGCCGCCTAAGAAGGCCTACCGTTCGGCGTTTGAACGCGACCGTGCCCGTGTTCTGCATTCCTCGGCGCTACGCCGGCTGGGTGCCAAAACCCAGGTTGTTGCGCCGTTTTCTGATGACTTTGTGCGTACCCGTTTGACGCATTCGCTTGAGGTCGCGCAGGTGGGCCGCGAACTCGGCGCCGCGTTAGGCTGTGACCCCAACGTCGTGGATACCGCGTGTTTGTCGCATGATTTGGGGCATCCGCCGTTTGGTCACAACGGGGAGAAGGTCCTGGACCAACTGGCTGATGCGTGCGGCGGTTTTGAAGGTAACGCCCAGACCTTGCGGTTGTTGACCCGGTTGGAGACTAAGACGTTTCGCGCCAATGGCGCCTCGGCTGGTTTGAACCTGACGCGGGCGACCCTGGATGCGACGATCAAGTATCCGTGGACGCGGCAAGAGGCTCCGCTGACGCGTGAGGGCCGTCCCACCCGTAAGTTCGGCGTGTATGCCGATGATGAGCCGGTGTACCGGTGGGTTCGTGATGGCCGCGAGGATTCAGCGACCCCGCTTGAGGCCCAAGTTATGGATTTGGCCGATGACGTCGCGTATTCGGTGCACGATGTTGAGGACGCGGTGAACGCGCATCGTTTTCAGTTGCGGTGGGTTCAGGAGAAGGCACGGCGGGCGCGGGTGATCGATTACACGCGGCGTTGGTATCTCCCGCAGACGCCTGAGGATGAGATCGATGAGGCGCTGAAGCGTTTGGAGCGTTCTGAAGAGTGGGTTCCGGTGGTCGATGGCGGCCGCCGTTCGCTGGCTGCGTTGAAGGATATGACGAGCCAGTTCATTGGCCGTTTCTGTTCTGCAGCGCTCAAGGCCACGCAACAGCGGTACGGGACGGACCCGTTGACCCGTTATGCTGCGAGCCTTGTGGTTCCGCGTGAAACCGAGGTTGAGATCGCTGTCATGAAAGGCATGGCTACCGCGTATGTCATGACGGTTGATGAGCGTCAGCCGATCTATAGCCGCCAAGCTGAGGTTCTTAGTGAGCTGGTTGAGCTGCTGTTGAAGACTGAAGGTGAATACCTGGATCCGATCTTCCGTGAGGATTACATCATGGCGGTCGATGATGCCGCACGGGTCCGCGCGGTGATCGATCAGGTCGCATCGCTGACGGATTCCTCAGCGCTTGAGTGGTATCTCACGTTGGTGCGTGGCGGGCAGTTCCCGCCCGCGGTGGGCACGCATGATTTCTTCGTCCCGGTCTCTATGCCTGAGGGGAAAGCGCCTGAAGGGCGATCACCTCAGGGGCAAACACCCGAGGAGAAGCCATCCGAGGGGAAGCCCTAGAATGGTGGCATCATGGCAGGGCTGATTAAGCGTGCGGATATCGATGAGGTCCGTGAACGCACTGATATTAAAGAGATCGTCCAGGAATATGTCTCACTGAAATCCGCTGGTATCGGTTCGTATAAGGGTTTGTGTCCGTTCCATGATGAGCGCACGCCGTCGTTTCATGTGCGCCCCCAGATGGGTTCCTTCCACTGTTTCGGTTGTGGCGAGTCCGGGGATGTCATCGCGTTTTTGATGCAGATGAATTCGACGTCGTTTGCTGAGACGGTCGAGTATTTGGCTGGCCGTGTGGGTGTCACGCTGCATTATGAGGACGGCGGTTCGGGGCCTAGCAAGGAGCAGGTGGGGCGCCGGCAGCGTCTTTTGGATGCCCACAAGGTTGCGGAGGAGTTTTTCCGCAAGCAGTTGCAGACCCCGGAGGCCCAGACGGCGCGGGAGGAACTCACGAGCCGCGGTTTCAGCGCTGAACATGCTGAGCAGTTCGGTGTGGGGTACGCCCCGCAGGGGTGGGATAACTTGTTGCGGTTGATGCGCAACCGTGGCTTCACGGAGGATGAGCTCAAAGAGACCGGCTTGTTCTCTGAAGGTCAGCGCGGTATTTATGACCGGTTCCGGGGACGGTTGATCTGGCCGATCCGTGACCTGACCGGCGCGACGATCGGTTTCGGTGCCCGCAAACTCTATGAGGATGATCCGGGGCCGAAGTATCTCAACACCCCGGAGACTGCGATCTATAAGAAGTCGCAGGTTCTCTATGGCGTGGATTTGGCACGCCGGGAGATCGCTAAGAAGAAGCAGCTCGTGGTGGTTGAGGGCTATACGGATGTTATGGCGTGCCACCTGGCGGGGGTCACGACCGCGGTTGCCACGTGCGGCACAGCCTTTGGCGCGGACCACATCAAGGTTGCGCGGCGCTTGCTTTCGGACTTCGGCTCCGGTGGCGAGGTCGTCTTCACCTTCGATGGCGATGAAGCGGGCCAGAAGGCGGCGTTGCGTGCGTTCCGTGAGGATCAGCGTTTCGTCGCCCAGACGTTCATCGCGGTGGGCCCGGATGGCATGGATCCGTGCGATGTGCGGCAAAAGCGCGGGGATGAGGCGCTGCGTGAGGTCCTGGAGCACAAGACGCCGTTGTTCGAGTTCGCGCTCAAGGCGGAGCTGAAACGACACAATCTAGGAACTGTTGAGGGCCGGGTTTCGGCGATGCGTGCCGCGGCGCCGATTATCGCCTCGATGCGGGATTCTGCGATGCGGCCTGCTTACATCCGTGAGGTTGCCGGTTGGCTTGGCATGGAGGTTGCTGAGGTCCGGCGTGCTGTGGCCCAGGCCGGACGGGGCGGCCAGCACGGCCCCGGTGGGCAGGGTCCGTATCAGCAGGTTTCAGCGCAGCGGGGCAGCGGCGGGCGCGGAATGCAGCCTCATGTGAACGGGTCGCCGCATGGTTTCTCGGGCGAGCCTGGGAGTCCTTCTGCACCGGCGGGCGTGAACATATCGGATCCGGCAACCAAGATCGAGTGGGATGCGCTTGAGGTTGTGATCCAGAATCCGCACCTGATCGATGCGGATGCGTGGTCTAAGTTTTTTGAGACACGGTTCTTGACTCCGGCGCACGCGGCGATCAAGGACGCGATTGTGGTGGCTGCAAGCATGCAGGTTTCAACGGCGGTGTGGGTTGAGACGATCCGTGAGCAGGTCCCGGAACCCTTGGCCGCCTTGGTGTCGCAGATGGCGGTCGCGCCGTTGCCTGCCTCAAACGAAGACGAGCTGCGGCGCTATTGCAAGGGGATCGTGAACCGTTTGCTCGCGATGCAGGTCAACCGGCAGAAAGCTGATCTTGCTGCAGAACTGCAACGGGTTGCTTCGGATAACCCCGAGCGGGTCGATCAGCTGCATCGACAGCTTCTGGAGTTGGAGATGGAACGCCGCAAATATCAGTCGGGCGCGCTCTAAATCGGCAACGTATCAGGCGGTTTTGCCTTCCCTGTAAACCCCTGGTAAAGTCTTCTTCTGTTGTTGATCCCTCGTAGCTCAACGGCAGAGCACTCGACTGTTAATCGAGTGGTTACTGGTTCGAATCCAGTCGGGGGAGCTGAACTGAAACCCTGGAACCAAAGTTGTTCCAGGGTTTTTCTTTTCCAGGCCATAGCCGTTCCAGGTTGAAGCTGCTTCATGTTGCAGCTGTACGCGGGGGAGTGAGTCCGTGCAGTTGGTAGTTGATGCGCGTTATACGCGCACTGATCATCACGATGGGATTTCGCGTTTCACCGCGTCGTTGATTGAGGCGTTGGCTCGCAACCATGAAGTGCGGATGCTGATCTCGGATGAGGCTCAGCTGCCGATGCTACCGGCGGTGCCCTATGTTGTGATCAATTCGCCGACCTCGCCGCTTGAACCATTGACGTCCTTGCGAGTGAATCGTTTGCGCCCGGATGTGGTGTTCAGCCCGATGCAGACGATGGGTTCGCTCGGGCGCCGCTTCCCGCTGGTGCTCACGCTGCATGACTTGATTTACTATCAGCACCCTACTCCGCCGGGTTTCTTACCGGCTCCGGTGCGCCTGTTGTGGCGTTTGTTCCATAAGGCGTATTGGCCGCAGAGGTTTCTACTGAACCGCGCCGATGTTGTGGCTACGGTTTCTCACACGACTGCTTCGCTGATGCTCAAGCATGAGCTCACGCGTAGACCTATCCGGATTGTCTCTAACGCTTCAGCACCGATGGGTCAGCCCCGCGATCCGGCCGAAGGCGCAGCCAATGAGCTGGTCTATATGGGTTCGTTCATGGAGTACAAGAACGTTGAGACGTTGATCCGGGGGATGGCTCACTTGCCTGGCTACACGTTGCGTTTATTGTCCAAGATCAGGCCGGATAGGCGTCGTGAGCTTGAAGCGTTGATCCCTGCGGGGGCCTCGGTTGTTTTCCATGATGGGGTGAGCGAGGAAGAGTATGCCGAGCTTTTGCGGCGTGCCCGGGCTTCGGTCACGTTATCGAAGGCGGAAGGGTTCGGGATCCCGCTGGTTGAAGCGATGGGGTTGGGCACGCCCGTGGTGTGTGCTGATACCCCGATCTTCCGTGAGATAGGTGCAGACGCCGCGCTTTTTGTTGACGCGGATGACGATGCGGGCTTTGCGTCCGCTGTTCGTTCGCTTGAGAATACGCATGAGTTTGCGGCCCGTAGTGGCCTCAGCCGCGAGCGTGCTGCCCACTATTCGTGGGAGCGTTCTGCCGAGGATTTATGGCGGGCTTGCCAGGAAGCACGCACTTTATATCACGCCAAAGAGAGATGACTGAGACCTGCTTGAGAGCAGGAAACTGAAACTCATCTTTCTGAGTAAACGGTGGTAGTTTTGTACAAGGAACCACTACCAGGAACCACAAGCGATTCGCACCCGGTTTGTACCGAGTGTGCTAGGAGACCGGATTTCATGACACAGCAGGAGCAGTTGCCTCAACCGCAGAACCTGCGTCAGACCGCATCTGTGATGATGCGTTTGGCCCCTAAACAGATTAATGACGAAGTGCAGTTGACTCTGCGTCAGCTCCAGGCCAAGGGCGTTTCCTTGGGCGTTGCTGTTGCACTGCTCGCCGCAGGTTTGGGCCTTTTGGGCTTGCTGGTGATCGCACTGGTTGTCGCCGCGATCGCGGGCTTGGCAACCGTGATGCCACTGTGGGTTTCCGCCTTGCTGGTCTCTGCGTTCTTCCTGATTTTGGCTTTGATCTTTGTTCTCGTGGGTGTGACCCGCGCAAAGAACATCGTTCCTGAAGCGATCGAGATCCCTAAGAACGCGGCAACGCGCCTGCGTTATGACATGGGTGTGCTTTCGCAGGGAACCGCCTTCAGCATCGCTGAGTTTGAGCAGAAGCAAAAGGAAAAGGAAGAAGAGAAGAAGCGCAAGAAGGAAGCGTCCAAGAAGCAGACCAACCCGAACTCCCGTGAGGATCACTCGCAGACCTATTCGGAGAAGCCTTCCGAGGGCGAGTTGAAGCGCCGCTTGTCCCGCCGCCGTGAGCACTTGGCTCAGTTGCGTGACACCCTGGGACGCCAGTCCGATGTCAAGGCTCGTGTGGGCTCGGTCGCTCAGCGTACCGGCCTGGTCAGCACCGGTGGTGACTCGTATGAGGCCAACCGTGCCGCTGGCGAGAAGGTCATGCCGATCCTGGGCGCGGCCGCGGGTATCGCTACGGCTCTGCTCGTGATCCTGGGCATCTCGAAGAAGCGTAAGAAGAAGAAAGCGAAGAAGGCTGCTAAAGCCTCCAAGTAGGGCTTAGAGCAGTCTCGAATCCACGCTTTGAACATTCTCTGTGAACACTGGCAGGCCGGTAACCCCGGCCTGCCAGTGCATGTCTACACCACATAACATGGTCTGGTTAGCTGTCACGGCGGCCCTCGTATCGGCCGCGTTTCTTGCCTTGGGTACGCAGCGTCAAGCCGCGGCCGTACGCAACGCGCACGGCCGTGAGGTCAGCGGGCGGCAGATCCTGGAGATGCTGAAGAACCGCACGTGGCTCATCGGTCTTTTCTTGATGATCACCGGCGTGGTCCTCAACGTCGTTGCGCTCTCGCTCGCCCCGCTCACGGTGGTTCAACCGTTGGGGGCGGTGGCGCTGGTTTTGACGACCATCATCAACTCGTGGGACCGCAAGATCCGCATCAACGGTGCAACCTGGCGTGCGATCACGGTGTGCACGATCGGCGCGATCGGTTTCGTGCTGCTTGCGATCAAGGCGACTCACGAAACCTTCGTGACCGGTAATCAGCGTGTTCTGATCATCATCCTGTTGGGCATCAGCAGCCTGATCCTCGCGATCCTGGCCCTGGTTCACAGGCGCCATAAAGGCGGCGCCATTTTCTACATCGTCGGGGCGGGCATCCTGTTCGGTTTCACCGCGGTCCTGGTTCGCACGATCGCGGTGACGTTCCTGCACTGGGACCCGGAGATGACCTGGTGGAAGCAGGTTCCGTGGGGTGCGATGATCGCGATCGTGATCGTGGGCATCATGGGGCAGTACTTCAACCAGCACGCCTACGCATCCGGCCCGCCAGAACTCGTGGTTGCAGGTTTGACCGTGATCGATCCTATGGTGGGCGTGCTGATCGGGGTCATCATTTTGGGTGAGCTCATGCCTGGATTGCCGTGGTACATTGCGCTGGGAATGATCGCCGCGGGCGTGATCGCGATTATCGGGGTCTTGCAGCTGTCCCGGCACCATCCTGATTCGGTGGCCCCTGAGCGCACCGAGGTTCGATAGAAGGTTCGATAGAATTTAGAGGTTGTAGCCGATGGCGTCGAGAGAAATGGAGCCTGCGTTGGAGACCCGGGAAACTCCCCTGAGAATCCTGATCGCTTGCGATACGTATCCGCCCGACGTCAATGGGGCGGCCGTGTTCTGCTACCGGCTGGCATCCAACCTGACTAAGCGGGGCCATGAAGTCCATGTCCTTGCGGCACGTAGCGACCGCGGCCCGAGCTTTGTGGAGCATCGCCCGGAAGCCACCGTGCACCGTGTCACCTCGCATAAGGCGCCAACACACGAAACCTACCGGCTTGTGACCCCGTTGACCGCCAATAAGATCGCGGGCCAGGTCATGGATGAGATCAGGCCCGATGCGGTGCACATCCAGTGCCACTACATGATCGGCCACGCAGCCCAGAAGCAAGCCACCAAACGCGGCATCCGTTTGATCGCAACGAATCACTTCATGCCGGAGAACCTCGAACCGTTCCTCCCGTTCCCGCAGTGGTTCCTCAACATCGTCTCCCGTAACTCGTGGCGCGACATGGGCAAGATCATGGGCAAAGCCGACGTGGTCACCACACCGACCCCGCTCGCGGCCCGCGCGATGCGCGAGAACGCTGGCCTCAAACACGTCTTGCCGCTCTCCAACGGCATCGACTCGGCCCACTATGAGCTGCGCAAGGACGAGACCCTACCGCAACGCGACTATCAGACAGTGTTGTTCGCTGGCCGGCTTGCTGTGGAGAAGAACATCGATGTTCTTCTGCGAGCGATGGCCCGCCTCAAGCAGCATCCGCAACCCCACGTGCGGATCGTAGGCGAAGGTGAACAGCGGCCCAAGCTCGAAGCGCTAGCTAAGGAGCTGGATATTGAGAACCGCGTCCACTTCCTCGGATTCGTTGACGATGAAACCCTGCGTCAGGAGTACCTGTGCGCGGATGTCTTCTGCCAGCCGGGAACAGCGGAGCTCCAATCGCTCGTGACGCTCGAGGCGCTCTCAGCGTCCCGACCTGTGGTGCTCGCGGACGCGCTCGCCCTGCCGCACCTGGTCAAGGACGGCGTCAACGGCTACCTCTTCACCCCAGGCGATGATCAAGACCTCGCGGCTAAGCTCGCAAGCATCCTGGACCTTTCACCGGCCGAACGCGCCGAGATGGGGGAGGCCGGCCACCAGCTCGCGCTGACCCACGGCGAAGAGAAAACGATCTCCACGTTCGAGGCTCTCTACCGCGGAGCTGACGTCCGCGACTACCTCTAAGGGCCCTCGCGCTAGGAACTTACCGGCGCTCAGGGTTGCCCGGCTTCATCAACGATTCGGCGCCTCAGCTATGTTTGTGCTAGCTGAGGCGCCGAGTTGTCTCTATCCCTAGCTGTTCTCCCTAGCTGTGCCAGGGGTGGGTTGCGAGGAACTCGACTGCCGCTTCGATGTCGGGTGCGAGGAAACGGTCGGGGCCCGGGCCGGGCACGCTCGCGCGGAACGCTTCGATGACCTCTGCCGTGGCAGGTGATGGTTTGAGCGGGGCACGCAACTCGATTGCGCGGGCCGCCGTCATGAGCTCGATCGCCAGGACGCGACGCAACGCATCAATCGAGGTGCGGAGCTTCCGTGCGGCATGCCAACCCAGCGAGACGTGGTCTTCTTGCATCGCAGAGGACGGGATCGAATCAACCGAGGCGGGGGAGGCCAGCCGCTTCATCTCTGCAACCAGGCCTGCTTGGGTGTATTGGGCGATCATGAAACCGGAGTCCACGCCCGGGTCATCTGCGAGGAACGGCGGCAAACCGAAGTTGCGGGACTTATCGAGCATCCGGTCGCTACGGCGTTCAGAGATCGACGCCAGATCAGCCGCCGCGATCGCGAGGAAATCCAAAACATAGGCGACAGGCGCCCCGTGGAAGTTACCGTTCGAGGTGACGGTCCCGTCTTCCAACACGACAGGGTTGTCGATAGCCGAGGCCAGCTCGCGTTCTGCAACGGTTGAGGCGTGAGAGATCGTGTCCCTCACAGCACCAGCAACCTGTGGGTGGCAACGCAACGAGTACGCGTCCTGGACGCGGGAGCCTTCCTTCATGACATCGGCAACGATCGGGGAGTCTTTGAGCCAGCGGTACACGTTAGCGGCCGAGCGCGCTTGCCCCGGATGCGGACGCAACGGTTCGTGTAGCTGTGGTGCGAACACGGTGTCACGGCCACGCAGAGCCTGGATCGACATCGCAGTGGTCAGATCCGCGACATCGACCAGTTCACGCAGATCAGCCAGCGCCATGAGCAACATGCCGAGCATGCCGTCGGTGCCGTTGATGAGCGCAAGCCCCTCCTTCTCTGCCAGTTCCAGCGGCTCGATGCCGGCTTCCTCTAACAGTTCAGGCACGGGACGCTCAATGCCTTCGGCATCGCGGGCCCGCCCCTCACCGAGCAACACGATCGCGCAGTGAGCCAGCGGAGCGAGATCACCTGAGCAACCCAGCGAACCGTACTCATGGACGATGGGTGTGATGCCAGCGTTGAGAAGCCCCACGAGGTTTTCAAGCACCACGAACCGCACACCGGTGCGGCCGGTGGCGAGCGTGCGGGCACGCAAGAACATGAGCGCACGCACAACCTCCCGCTCAACCTCCGGGCCGGTACCGGCCGCGTGGGAACGGATCAGGCTCGACTGCAACAGGGTGCGGCGCTCCTGCGGGATCGAGGTATCAGCAAGCGCACCGAAACCCGTGGAAACCCCGTAGACCGGGGTTGTGGAGGCCGCGAGGTCCTCAACGTGTTGGCGGACCGCATCCACCGTCTGGAAAACCTCCGGGCCCAGCTCAATTCGGGCGCCATGACGCGCCACCGCAATGACGTCCTCGGCGCTCACACCGCTTGGATTCAGCACCACGGTGGATGCGGAGGAGTTCTCTGGATTCTGGTGTGGGGACACTGCGTGCTCCTTCATGAAATTACACAGTCAATACGTGAGCCACAGGGGCCCAGGGTGGTTAGTCGAGTGCGCCGGCGATGATGCGGCCGTTCTTCACGGTTGCGCGGACACCGACCATGCCTGGCCGGTAGGCCATATGGATCGCGGCGGGCGCATCGAGCACGGCAAAGTTCGCAGGTGCGCTGCGGCTAAGATGCCCGACGTCGGTGCGCCGCAACGCTACCGCCCCGCCGAGGGTTGCCGCACGGATCGCTTCGGCAAGCGTCATCTGCTGCTGCAACACCGCGGTGGTGATGCAGAACGGAACCGAAGACGTATAGGAGGTTCCAGGGTTCAGGTTCGATGCGATCGCGACCGTAGCGCCCGCATCGAGCAGCTCCCGTGCAGGCGCTAGCGGTGCACGCGTGGACAGATCGCACGCCGGAAGGATCGTCGCGACCGTATCGGAGGCGGCGAGCATCTCAATATCTTCACTACTCAAGAAGTTCAGGTGATCAACGCTTGCCGCCCCGAGCTCAACCGCCATAGCGGCACCGCCCGTATGCCCAATCTGGTTACCGTGCACACGCAACCCCAGCCCGCGCGCCTGCCCGGCTTGCAGAACCCGCATCGACTCCTCGACAGTGAACGCACCCTGTTCACAAAATACATCGATCCAGCCAACATGATCGGCAACCGCATCCAGCATCGGACCACACACCAGATCGACATAGGCGGCACGGTCATGCTCGTATTCCGGCGGGACCAGGTGAGCACCTAAGAACGTGACTTCCTCAACGTGGCGGGCCGCGACACGTGCGGCGAGCGCTTCTGAATCCACGTCCAAACCGTAGCCGGTCTTGGTCTCCAGCGTCGTGGTACCTAAGGCCGCCGCTTGCACTACACGATCGGCAACCAGCGCATCGAGTTTAGCCTCGGATGCGGAACGGGTCGCCTCAGTCGTGACTGCGATCCCGCCGGCCGCATACGCCTGGCCGGCCATGCGTGCCTCGAACTCAGCGGAACGGTCGCCGTCAAAAACCATGTGGGAATGAGAATCAACCCACCCTGGAACCACGGCGGCACCGGCAAGATCAACGCGCTCATCGGCGTCAGGGGCTGCCGAGGCCGGACCAGTCCACGCGATCACGCCGTCCTCAACCACCAGCGCGGCATCAGCGATAACACCGGCATCCGCCGAAGTAGCGAGCTTCGCGGAATCAACCGCGCCATGCTCGGGGTCAAACGACCACAGCTCACCAATCGAGCTATACAGGGTCGAAGTCATCAGCGCTCCTCTCAAACACGCTTGAGCTGATGTGAGTATTCGCAGATGCTGCCTAGTCCCGCACGCGTGGGTTCATCGGCACACGCACACCGCGCTCATCGGCAACCTCAACGGCGCGCGAATAGCCGGCATCCACGTGCCGGAAAACACCCATCGCAGGGTCATTGGTCAGTAGCGCCGTGAGCTTGGCCGCCGCAAGCTCGGTACCGTCAGCGACACCCACTTGGCCAGCGTGGATCGAGCGTCCCATGCCCACGCCACCGCCGTGATGCAGCGAAACCCAGGTTGCGCCCGAGCTGGCCGCGGTCAGCGCGTTCAACAGAGGCCAGTCAGCGATCGCATCCGAACCATCCAGCATCGACTCCGTCTCCCGATACGGAGAGGCCACGGAACCGGAATCGAGGTGGTCACGGCCAATCACGATCGGCGCGGTGACCTTACCTTCGGCAACCAGACGGTTGAACAACAGTCCGGCCTGGTGGCGCTCGCCGTAACCCAGCCAGCAGATACGGGCTGGCAAGCCTTCGAACTCGACGTGTTCAGCGGCGGCATCCAGCCAACGATGCAGGTGCTCGTTCTCAGGGAACAGTTCCTTGAGCGCCTCATCGGTCACACGGATATCCTCAGGGTCGCCCGAGAGCGCAACCCAACGGAACGGACCCAAACCTTCGCAGAACAGCGGGCGAATATAGGCCGGAACGAAGCCAGGGAAGTCGAATGCGCGCTCGAAACCTGCGTGACGGGCCTCGTCGCGGATGCTGTTGCCGTAATCGAAAACCTCGGCACCGGCATCCTGGAAACCAACCATCGCCTCAACGTGGGCGGCCATCGATTCGCGTGCCTTCTTAGTGAAGCCCACCGGATCGGCCTCGGCTTCGCGGTCCCAGTCATCAAGAGCAATCTCCGCAGGTAGATACGACAACGGATCGTGGGCCGAAGTCTGGTCGGTGACAACATCGATTCTCAGCTCACCGGCCTTGTGCCGGCGTAAAAGCTCAGGGAACACCGCTGCCGCGTTGCCTTCGATCCCAATCGAGACGGCCTCGCCAGCCTCAACGGCCTGCTGAGCGCGCGCTACCGCGGCATCCAGGTCATCTGCGATCTCATCCAGGTAGCGCTTGGAACGGCGGCGTTCAAGACGGTTGCGGTCCACATCGACCACGAGTGCAACACCGCCATTGAGCGTCACGGCGAGCGGCTGAGCTCCACCCATTCCGCCGCAACCCGCAGTCAGCGTGATGGTGCCTTTCAGGGTTCCGTTGAAACGCTTCTTGGCAACCGCGGCGAACGTCTCAAACGTGCCCTGCAAAATACCCTGGGTTGCAATATAGATCCAGGAACCCGCGGTCATCTGGCCATACATCATGAGGCCTTCGTCTTCGAGTTTGCGGAATTCTGGCCAGTTGGCCCAGTCGCCCACGAGGTTCGAGTTAGCGATCAGCACGCGCGGGGACCACACGTTGGTGCGGATGATGCCAACTGGTTTGCCCGACTGAACCAGCAGCGTCTCGTCATCGGCGAGCTCTTTGAGCGAATCCACGATGGCGTCGTAAGCCTCCCACGAGCGTGCCGCCCGGCCTGTGCCGCCGTAGACCACGAGGTCATCAGGGCGTTCTGCAACTTCTGGGTCGAGGTTGTTCATGAGCATGCGCAGAGGCGCTTCTGTCTGCCACGAGCGGGCAGTGAGCTCGGTTCCGCGGGGTGCACGAACCTCGCGTGGTTCGTGGCCGGGGGAGGTCAAGTGGGCAAAGCTCATCATGGTCTCCTTATGTTGAAGCCGGGTTTATGGCCTGGAGATAGCTCATCATGAAAATGGTCTCAACGCACTAAAAACCGCGTGATCACGCGAGGCGCGTCCGAGATACCGGACAAAGCGAGGTTGGAGGGGCGGTTTATGCCTCGGTGATGATGTGTGACCTGACCGAGCTGTCGTCTATATTTGCGGCTAATTCGGGCGAGAGGACCGTCACCCCTTCTTGCTCGATGATCTCGTTTGGCTGGTGAGCGATCTTGGGTGCGAGGATCCCGAGTCGCCGCTGCAGGGTAGCTGCAGCTTCATAGAGCTCCTCAACGCGGTCGTCAAGCACGCGCTGATCCAGAGACGCTTTGCCGCGTTTCCACGTCAAAGCGATCGCGGCGATCGGCCACTTGGAGGCATCCAGGACCGGAACGGCGGCCGAACAGAAGTCCGGGCTGACCAGGCCGTCTTCCCAGCCGTAACCGAGCTCGCGCGTCATGCGGATGGCAATAGCCGCTCGCGTGCGTTCAGGGCCTGAGCGGAAAAGCGCGTTGATCTGCTGATTCGGTAGCTTCGCAAGGATCGCGCGGCCGCTCGCGGTCCGCAAAGCATCGAGGCGCACACCCACATCGGTCACGAGGCTTGTGCGGTTTTGCGCCCGAGCCTCAACGAGGTACACGGTTTCCTGCCCGCGCAGAATCGATAGGTGCCCAGATTCGCCGACTCTATCGACCAGCGCTTCGACGATGCGGCGGCCCAGGCGTGCCAAGGGCGCATGGCGGTTATAGCCCGAGGAAAGCTCATGAGCCGACGGGCCGAGGCCGTATGCGCGGTCCTCCATATGGTGGATCACATAGCCTCGGGCAACGAGTGCCTGTAAGAGGTCATAGAGGCTCGAACGTGGAATGTCTAAGGCACGGCTGATGTGACTTGCGGCTGTGGGGCGAGGTTGGGACGCCAAGTAGGAGAGGACGCGAAGTGTGGCGTCTGCCGCAGGAACTTTCGACATTGAGGCCTCTCTTTGGCGCATTACCATAATCTCCGTGATGACGTCCCCTTAGTCCACCACAAAGTTTAGGTGAAAGCCCGAATAGGAAGCCGAAACTCAAACAAGGCGAGAAACTCTCAGCTGCATCTCAGTTTCAACATAGGCGCCTCAGTGTGCCGTGAGGATTCTTTAGGTACAGCACGGGGCACCGCATCGTGGCGCGAATAGCTGATGCCGGGCATGAGTGTACCGTGCGCGCTGGACTCGCCCCGGATACTTTTTCACGCAACAGGCACGCTTCCGTTAGGCTTATCTCTCGTAGCTAGGCCGCTTCCAGCAGCCACTACGGGGCGTTAGCTCAGTTGGTTAGAGCAAAGGACTCATAATCCTTGGGTCGCGGGTTCAAGCCCCGCACGCCCTACACGTCACAACCTCGGCCAGTGCAGGCCGGTACGGCGCGCTACTGACGCCAGGTTATGACAACGATGGCGGGCTCACCACACGTTAGTGGTGAGCCCGCCATCGCGGTTAAATGCTATGCAGCCTCGGCCTAGTTGTGGTCGCCAGCGCAGCCTAGTTGGTAGCCGGTGCTGTCTAGTTGGTCGCCAGCGCTGCGGGGGCGGTGGCCGCCTGCTTCATGCATTCTGGGCATTCAGGGTGCTTGCCTGCGGCAGTGCAGGCTTCGCAACGCAAGAACTGCGAGCGGCACGATGGGTGCACACAGTTGACGAACACCGGAGTGCGTTCGCCACACTCGATGCAGGAGCCGAGGCTTTCGGCGCCGGAACCGAACTCCATGTGCATGCGCTTATCGAATACATATAGCGATCCGTCCCAGTAGCCGTCATTGCCGTAGGCTTCGCCGTAGCGGACGATCCCGCCATCGAGCTGATAGACCTCTTGGAAACCACGGTTCTTCATGAGAACCGTCAGCACTTCGCAACGAACCCCACCCGTGCAATACGTCACGACAGGCTTGTCTTTAAGGTCGTCGTATTTACCGGACTCGATCTCTTCGATGAAATCCCGGGTTGTATCAGTGTTCGGGACTACGGCGTTGCGGAAACGGCCGATCTCCGCCTCCATCGCGTTGCGGCCATCGAAGAAAACAACATCCTCACCGCGGGCATCCATAAGCTCATGCAACTGCGCAGGCTTGAGGCGCTCGCCGCCACCCACCACGCCGCTGGCGTCCACCTCGATCTCATTCGGGGTCGTGAACGTCACCAGCTCAGGGCGAACCTTGACGGACAGGCGTGGGAAGTCATCTCCCAAGCCATCCGACCACTTGATGTCTGCAGAACGGAACGGCTCATAGGAGCGCGTGTTCTTCACATATTTCTTAACATCGCTGATATCGCCCCCGAGGGTCGCGTTGATGCCATCCTTCGAGATGATCACGCGCCCTTTAAGGTTGCAGCTTTCAGCCAGCGTGTACTGCCACAAACGCACAGCCTCTGGATCTGCCAGCGGAGTAAACACGTAGAACAACACAATTTTCTGAACGGACATACCCCTAATTCTACGCCGGCGATCAGCGCCGGCTATATACCAGGTTGCCTGCCAGAACATGGAGCACCCGTCTTGAGCCGCAGAGAAGCCTCAAGGAGATCTTTGACATGTTCTGTTGACTGTTCACGTAAGGGCGCTAGCGTTGAAAGTGATAAGTAGTGGCGCCTATCAGCATCGATTGTTAGCAATGCATGAGACTGGCAACAATGCGGGGCAGTGCCAATGAGGAACGATTGTGAGATGTAAATGAGTAGAGACGAACAACAGGGCCAGGTAGAAGGTGACTTCACTCAAGACCCAATCCCGGTAGAGGGCTCACCGGGGGAGGTCTTGATCGACGGCGTGCAGATCGCTGAAGACCGGATTCCGCAAGAGAAGCTCGCCCAAGCTACTGAACACGATGCGCACGTGCATCAGGACCGCAGGTTCATGGGCCACCCCATGGGGTTGTTCGCGCTGTTCAACCTCGAGATTTGGGAGCGTTTCTCTTATCTGGGTTTCCAGGCGATCCTCGCTCTGTATTTCGCTGATGCGATCGCCAACGGAGGGCTCGGCTACGAAGAGTCCACCGCATCCTCGATCGTGGCGGCATATGGTGCCTTGGTCTACCTGCTGGGTATCGCTGGCGCGTGGGTTGCCGACCGTATCGTGGGCACAGGGCGGGCGACCCTGTGGGGCGCGATCATCATCGCGGCAGGCCACATCTGCATGGGCCTGCCTGCCGAGGTGACCACATGGATCGGCCTAGGGTTGATCATCCTCGGTACGGGCCTGCTCAAGCCGAACGTCGCGACCCAGGTCGGTGAGCTTTACGGTAAGGACGATGCCCGCCGTGACTCCGGTTTCGCGATCTACTACGCCGGTATCAATATCGGTGCGTTCCTCGGCCCGCTCGTTGCAGGCTGGCTGGGTCAGAACATCAACTGGCACCTCGGGTTTGCATCGGCCGCGGTGGGCATGGTCCTCGGCCTCATCCTCTATATCGCGATGGGTCGGAACCTGGGTGGTAAGCGCCGCGAAGTGCTCGTGCGTGCCGCGTTCAAACCGGATGCCAACTTCTGGATCATCGTGACCGCTGCCGTAGCGGTTGTCGCCGTGGGTATCTTCTTTGGGACCCGCTCGACTGACGGATTAGATAACGTGGTCAACGCGGTTAGCATCATCACGATGATCGTGCCGGCAGCGTTTCTGCTGTGGATGTATTTCTCCAAGAAGGTCACCGCGGTTGAACGCCGCAACCTCGGGCCCTACGTGTTGTTGCTGATCGCCCTGATCGCCTACAACCTCACCTACTTCCAGACCGGTAACACGCTGAACTTCTTGGCGCTGAACAAGACCGATAACACCGCGTTCGGCTTCGAGTACCCATCCACGTGGTACATCTCGCTGACCGCGATCGTCGAGATCATCATGGGGCCGGTTCTGGCATGGCTGTGGGTCAAGCTGGGCCGGCGCCAACCGTCGGTTGCAACCAAGGTCGGTATCGGTACGATCCTCGGCGGGCTTGCGTTCTTGACCGTTGCGATGGGTGCCGCGGTAACCCCTGCGATGGGTCTGCTGGCTAGCGCGTGGCTCATCGGCTGCTACATCTTCCTAGGCCTAGGCGACCTGATCCTGCAGACCTCCGGGATGAGCGCGACCACCAAGCTGGCCCCGCGTGCATTCGCAAGCCAGACGATGGCGGTCTGGTTCGCCGCGATGGCGCTGGTTCAAGGCTTGCAGGCCCAGATTGTGAAACTGTTCGACTTCGATAACTTCTCTAACGCTGCCGCCTACTTCGGTATTCAAGGCGGGCTGATTGTGGCTTACGGTGTGTTCCTCATTCTGGTGAGCCCATGGATGACCCGCCGCATCCAAGCAGTCGCGTAAATCCGCAGCGTAGAAGCAACAACTTAGAGGTAGGGAGTGGACATGCTGAAACCTGAAGACCTTCCGTTTAAAGTCGAGATCGTTGAGGACTGGATTCCTCTCAGCGATGGCACACGATTGTGGATGAAAGCATGGATGCCTGTAACTGATGATCCGGTTCCAGCGATCCTGGAATATCTGCCGTACCGCCACGGAGACTGGACTGCCCCGCGCGATCACGAACGGCACCCGTTCTATGCAGGCCACGGCTACGCATCCATTCGCGTGGACATCCGCGGCCACGGCAGCAGTGAAGGCGTACCGGGGGATGAATACGATCAGCAAGAGCACAATGACGGGCTTGAGGTGATCGAGTGGATCGCCAAGCAAGACTGGTGCACGGGCAAGGTCGGTATGTTCGGCATCAGCTGGGGCGGGTTCAACTCGTTACAGCTAGCGAGCTATCAGCCAGAAGCGTTGAAAGCGATCGTCACAGTGTGCTCAACTGATGACCGCTACGACAACGACGTGCACTATTTCGGCGGCTCGATGCTTGGGATCGACATGCACGCGTGGGCCGGAACGATGCTCGCGTTCGAATCCCGCCCGGTTGATAAGCGGGTGTGGGGCGAGAAATGGCTCGATCAGTGGAAGTACCGGCTTGAGAACATCGAGCCGTTCATCGACACGTGGGTTGGGCACCAGGTCCGTGACGACTACTGGAAACACGGATCTGTGTGCGAAGACTACAGCTCGCTTGACGCCGCGGTCATGGCGGTGGGCGGCTGGTATGACCCATACCGTGACACCGTCCTGCGGCTGACCGAGCATCTGTCCGCACTCGGTAAGAATGTCCGCGGCATCGTAGGCCCGTGGGCGCATCAGTATCCTGACCGCGACTTGCGCCCCGGCCCGCACATCGACTTCTTGGGTGAGACCCTGCGCTGGTGGGATCATTGGCTCAAGGGCAAAGACAACGGCGCGATGGATACTCCGCTATTCCGGGGCTGGATCACCGATTCGGTGCCGCCGCGTTCCGCCTATGACAAGATGCCGGGCCGCTGGGTTGCAGAAAAGCAGTGGCCTAGCCCGCACATCAAACCAACCGAGCTGAGCCTGGACGGTGCGCATGTTTCACCGTTCGCCGCACAGAGCACCAACAGCGATGGCGCTCTTGAGGTGCGTGTGGCCTCACCACAGGATGTGGGTGCAGACGCCGGCCGTTACTTCCCGTACGGCAACGCAGCTGACTTGCCGGTGGACCAGCGTAGCGATGACGGTAAGTCAGTTGTATTCGACTTCCCGGTGACAGAAGACATCGACGTGCTCGGCAACGCTTCGGTCAAGCTACGGGTCTCATCACCGACCGAACGCGGCCAAGTGTATGTGCGCATCAACGATGTCGCTCAAGACGGCTCCTCGACCTTGGTGACCCGCGGCAACCTGAACTTCAGCGCCCGCGAAGGCCGCGATAAGGCCGTAGCGATGCCGGTAGGCGAGTGGGTTGAGGTTGAGGTCCCGATCACGGGAGTGGGCTACCGTTTCCCTGCCGGCCACGTGCTCCGTGTAGCTGTCTCGAGTGCCTACTGGCCGTGGGTCTGGCCGCAGCCAGGCGGGGAAGGGTTCAGTATTGATCCTGCCGCGAGCGCGCTGGTGCTGCCGGTCCGTGAACCCACCGACGGCGAAGGCGCGGCAGAGCGTGCCGCTGCGGATGCTTCGGTGCGCTTCGATGATCCAGTCCGGCTAGTTCCGTTGGATGTGAAGTATCCGCAGGCAGGCGAAACAGGGGCAGCGGGTGCGGCGCGCCCTGAACGGCTGATCTCTCAAGACGTGGTGGCCAACGAAACCGTGTTGCAGGTGGACCCCGCCTATGGCGGCACGCGCGTGTACCCGGATGGGTTGCACTATGACGAAGACACGGTTGAGACCTACTGGATCAATAAGGACGATCCGCTCTCTGCACGCACCGAATCGGTGTGGACCGTGGGGATGCGCCGGCCAGACATGGACTGGGACACCAAGGTTTTTGCGACAACACGCATGAGCTGTGATGCCGAGAACATCTACACGTACTCCCATGTGCTCGCATATAACGACGACGAGCTGATCTTCGAGAAGACCTGGGAGAAAGAGCACCCACGTATCGCAAGCTAAGTGAGCGAGCTCGCGCCAACGTGAATTCGCTCAACAGTAGCGGGGCTAACGTCTAGACCCTCATAGTTTTAGGGCCCGGATCCTGGCGGGGTGTCAGCATCCGGCCACAAAACCGAAGGCTGTTCAGAGAGCAGTGTTCGGGGGTCTCTGTATAAGACGTTGGCCCCGCTGCCTGTTTTTAAACCCCAATGAACACATCGCTGATCACACGGGCCACCCGCCGCGACAGTACCGATGCGCTTGCCGGCAGTAACGCGGTCGCCCTTGCGAACCGATGCATCAACAGGTTCGACGGTTGTACGCCAGCCTGAAGGTAACTGGATCGCAACCACTGGCCGCCCTGCCACTTTTCCAGCGAAGCTGACCACGCCGTCGGCGGGTGCAACCACCGCATCGCCGGCGGCAGCTTTCAACTGGACCCCGCGGCTTCCAGCACTCCATACATGCTCAGGGGCTTCGAACCCACGCAACATCCCTACGTCTTCCCAGGATTCAGAGCCCGTGGGTTCACGGCCGACCGGCGGAACCGGTTTCGCCGCCGTGAGAGCCACCGTGCAGATCAGGGCAAGCATGCATAACAACACGGTGCGAGGCAAGCCGGTGCCGGGGAGGGGCACGATAGTCGAAAAGCGGTTGCGAGCAGGGGAGGGGCTATGAGTTTTCATGGTTCACAGTCCACTGCAGGATCGATGAGGAAGGGCAGCGGCGAGCGAAATTGTGGATAGACAGCCGACGCAAAAGAGACTGTGGATCGGTGGAAAACGCAAGCCAAAACAGGCTCTTCAGAGTTGAGTGTGGGCACGCCGATCGGGCACGGGTGCTAGGGGGTAGACGTCGAGGTCCCCGATGATGAGCGGACTCTAACCTCTGCTCACACCAAGGACCTCGACGATGCCCAACTCTACGTGCGCCTGCTCCGACACGCTCAACCGCTGCTGCCGATGCGATCTCCTCCTCGACTTCCCCAACCTCCATCTGACCGCAGTACTGAAAGACCCCACGAGCCTGGTACTCGAGGTGGAGTCCTGCGATCCCGTCGCCGGATGCCCCGGCTGTGGAGTCATCGCCACAGGGCATGGCCGGATCGTGACCTCGATGATCGACGCGCCCTGGGCAGGCAGGCCGGTGAGGATCCGGTGGCGCAAACGCCGCTGGATCTGCCGCGAGCCCCTCTGCGACGTCGCCACCTTCGTCGAGCAGAACCCCAACGTCTGCGCTGCGCGAGGGCTGCTGAGCACGCGCGCGATCCGCTGGGCAATCGGACAACTCGGCCGTGAGGGGGCGACGATCCAGGGCCTGGCCCGCCAGCTCGGCACGACCTGGAACACCCTCTGGTCCCAGATCCGACCAGTCCTGATCGCGGCCGCGAACGACCCATCCCGCTTCGAGGGCGTGCAGATCCTGGGCGTGGACGAGCATGTCTGGCACCACCGCAACCCAAGACGGCGCGGTCCGAAGGAGCCCACCGGGATGGTGGACCTGACTCACGGACCCCACCCCACCGCCAGGCTGCTCGACCTCGTCCCCGGCCGATCCGGCAACGCCTACCGGGACTGGCTCGACGAATGCGGCGAAGGGTTCCGCAAGCAGGTCGAGATCGCCACACTCGACCCGTTCCAGGGCTACAAGAACGCGATCGATGACCAGCTCGAGGACGCCACCTGCGTGCTGGATGCGTTCCACATCGTCAAGCTCGCCACCAGCGCCGTCGATGACGCGCGCCGTCGGGTCCAGCAGGAGACCCTCGGCCACCGAGGCCGTACGGGCGACCCGCTCTACGGCATCCGTCACATCCTCCGGGCCGGGCAGGAACGCCTCACCGCCCGCCAGCAGACCCGCCTGGAAACAGCGTTCGCAGCCCACCCCGATCACGTCGCGGTCGAGGTCGCCTACATGTGCGCCCAAGACGTCCGTGACGTGTTTCACCAGCCCACCCCTGCCCAGGGTCGGCGTCTGGCCGAGAAGCTCATCAACTCGTTGCCGTCCTGCCCGATCCCGGAGATCGCGAGGCTGGGAAAGACGCTGCGCCGGTGGAGGACAGCGTTCCTGGCGTACTTCGACACCGACGGTGCCAGCAACGGCGGCACCGAGGCCATCAACGGGCTCATCGAGCTCGGTCGTCGCATCGCTCGCGGCTTCAGAAACTTCGAGCACTACCGACTCCGCATGCTGTTGACCACTGGCGGGCTGGATGCCTCACCCCACACTCAACTCTGAAGAGCCAGTTATCCGATCCCTGTTAGCTTAGGTGCATGCTGGATGTCTCCCTCCTCCCGATCACCTGTGAGAACACTCGTCTGCGCCAGCTCTCCGAGCTGGACGCGGAAGCGTATGCAGCAGGTACCAGGGATGAGGCCGTGCGGCGCTTCGGCCACCTGCCAGAGCCCACCTACACCCCCGAGTCCGTACGGCGGATGATCCGAGAGGAGGTTGCGGAGGGCCTGTCATCGAGCATCACGGCGTCCCGATCGGCGACGTGGCACTGTGACTCACCGACCCCGAGCACCGCCAGGCCGAGATCGGGTGGGTTCTCGACCCGTCATACGGCGGGCACGGCTTCGCCAGCGAAGCCGTCCGGGCAGTGCTTGCCCTCGGGTTCGACCACTACAGGCTCCACCGCATCACTGCGCAGATGGATGCCCGCAACAGCGCTTCCGCAGCACTCGCTCGCCGCGTCGGACTCCGGCTCGAAGCGCATCACATCCAGGACTGGTTCAGTAAGGGCGAGTGGACCGACACCCTCGTCTATGCGCGGCTTGCGTCCGAGAGACTGCAACACTCATCGGAAGACTGATAGTAGGACCCCGCGCCGGCTGAACAGCATCAACAGCGAGGCGGAGCAGTTCCGCGACAGCGGCCACCGCGCGCTTCCCGGGCGTGAACGAGGGGTGCTCCCACCAAGATCCACATGACCCTCCATAGCGGGAGGATCGAACGCACCGGCGGCTACGTGCCGATGAATGCCTTCACGACGCCGCCCGTACGCTTTCGAGACCGACCGCAGAGAATCGATCAGGGTCTGGAGGCACCACTTCGACTACCGTTTGCCCCACACCACCTGCGGCGAGAAACCTCGGCTTGATGCCTTCACACCATCGTCGACAACGCCTTGGCCTACTACACCTCCCCGCGCGCGGCAGCTGTACGGATGCCAAGAACAATGAGAATCGTCCCGCCTCCGACGTCAATCCACCGCTTCCAGGACGCTACGCTGAAGGCGCTGGACAGCTTCGCGAGCCCCGTTGACCAGAGCCCAAGCCAGACGGCCATCACGCAGACATGGACCAGAGCGAGCATCAGCATCGAAGTCACTCCGATCAGGTCCACCGGCACGAACTGTGGCGCCAGCGTGAGGTACACGGTGGCCGCCTTCACGTTGAGCACGTTCGCCAAGTACGCCTGCCCTATCTCCTGCGCAACGGATTTGGAGTCGCTTCGGGCATGCTCTCTCTCCGCCGGGGCGCGGCTGAGCCGCGAGCGCCACACCAGCCACGCACCAAGGCCGATCAGATACATCGCGCCAACCAGCCGCAGAACCTGATACAACTCCGCGGAGCGCACCACCACCCCGGCGAGTCCCAGCCCCGCAAGCACACCATGGCTGATGATTCCGGCAGCCGTCCCCACGATCACAGCCCAAGCACCACGCCTGTCCCCCACCAGCCCTCGTGAACTCACCAACGTAAAGCTTGCGCCCGGAGTGATCACAAGCGGAGTCACCGCAACTCCAAAGGCGAAAAGCGTAGCAACCGAAAGCATTCGCTCAGTATGCCATGCGTCGACCGATATCCGACTCCGCATGCTGATGATCACTGGCGGGCTGGATGCCTCACCCCACACTCAACTCTGAAGAGCCCCAAAACATGATGTAGACTTGGAATAGCAGTTTTGTGCGTGCGATCTCGTGTGCCCGAAACTGACTTCGCGTGAAGACGCTGCATGTCGCCGATATACATCATCATCGATGCGCATCACAGGCATGCACGCCCATCCCACGGTCCAACAACAGCCAAACCTGTCCAGGCTTGGTGCGATGTTGGAAACGGATGAAGCGACCAAACGGTGCGTTTTCACTAGGGGCCGGCGCAATGCCTGGCCAATAACCGTCAAATACAACAGGGCCACCGTGCCCGTACAAGGAGAACGCAATGTCCGTCGTGACCATGCGCCAGTTGCTCGATTCCGGTGTCCACTTCGGCCACCAGACCCGCCGCTGGAACCCAAAGATGCGCCGCTTCATCATGACCGAGCGCAACGGCATCTACATCATTGACCTGCAGCAGTCGCTGTCCTATATCGACCGTGCATACGACTTCATCAAGCAGACCGTCGCCCACGGTGGCACGATCCTGTTCGTCGGCACTAAGAAGCAGGCTCAGGAAGCCATCGCTGAGCAGGCTCAGCGCGTGAACATGCCATACGTCAACCACCGCTGGTTGGGCGGCATGCTCACCAACTTCGCTACCGTTTCCAAGCGTGTTAACCGCATGAAGGAACTCGAAGAGATCGACTTCGACGACGTAGCAGGTTCGAAGTACACCAAGAAGGAACTGCTGCTGCTTGAGCGCGAGCTGACCAAGCTGCGCGCAAACCTCGGCGGTATCCGCAACATGAACCGCACCCCATCCATGCTGTGGGTTGTCGACACCAAGAAGGAACACCTCGCAGTCGACGAGGCAACCAAGCTGGGCATCCCAGTTGTCGCGATCCTCGACACCAACTGCGACCCAGATGAGGTCCAGTACCCAATCCCAGGTAACGATGACGCCATCCGCTCCGTATCCCTGCTGACCCGCGTTGTCGCAGACGCCGTCGCAGAGGGCCTCATGGCTCGCCAGGGCGGTAACAAGGGCGAAGCCGAAGAGCCAATGGCGGAGTGGGAGCGCGAACTCCTCGAGGGTGAGAACCCAACCGCACAGGCTGAGGAAGCTCCAGCTGAGAAGGCTGAAGAAGACGGTGGCCAGGCGGCTACCGAGTCCAAGTAATTTTCCGTCCATCACAACTTCCTACGAACGGGGATAACTCGAATGGCGAACTACACCACCGCAGACATCAAGGAACTGCGTGAGCGCACCGGCGCCGGCATGATGGATGTCAAGAAGGCTCTCGATGAGGCTGACGGCGATACCGCTAAGGCCCTCGAGGTCATCCGCGTGAAGGGCCTCAACAAGGCATCCAAGCGTGAAGGCCGCGCAACCGCTGAAGGCCTCGTGGCCGCAAAGGTTGTTGACGGTGCAGGCTACATGCTCGAACTCAACGCTGAGACTGACTTCGTCGCTAAGAACGAGAAGTTCGTTGAGCTGGCAAACAAGGCCCTCGATGCCGCAGTAGCTAACAACGTCGCTGACGTTGACGCTTTGCTGGCCGCAAAGATCGGCGAGAACACTGTCGCTGAGGAGATCGAGGAGCTCAGCGGTGTTCTGGGCGAGAAGATCCAGCTGCGCCGCATCGAAAAGGTTGAAGGCCCACTCGTGAAGGCATACCTGCACAAGACCTCGCAGGACCTGCCTGCACAGGTTGGCGTTCTCTTCGCAGTCGACGGCACTGGTGAAGCCGCTGAAACCGCAGCTCACGACGTGGCTGTCCACGCAGCAGCTATGGCTCCTGTCTACCTCACCCGCGAGGACGTCCCGGAGGACCTGGTCGCTGAAGAGCGCCGCATCGCTGAAGAGACCGCACGCGCCGAGGGTAAGCCAGAGCAGGCACTGCCGAAGATCATCGACGGTCGCATGACCGGCTTCTTCAAGGAGAAGGTCCTGGTTGATCAGCCATTCGCTAAGGACACCAAGCAGTCCATCCAGCAGGTCCTGGATGCAGCTGGTGCCAAGGCTGTCGCCTTCGCACGTTTCCGCGTTGGCGCCTAACAAGGCTGGTAGGGGCCTCATGCTCCGATAGACACCAGGTGTGCCCGCACTCGTCACGAGTGCGGGCACAACCGTTTAAAGCCAGCCACAGTGATTGATTCCGCGTCCAAGACCGGCGGCGCGTCGCGCCCACCTACGCTGAGGAGGCAGTGCTCGTGAGTGACGCAACTGACACGCCTCGAATAGCGGCGGGCGGCGTATGCGAAAATAAAGGTCGATTGCCTACCCACCTTGAACGCCTAAAGGAGCCTTGATGTCGAACACCCCTAGCAAGCAGCGTCGGCGAGTCCTATTGAAGCTCTCGGGAGAGGTGTTTGGTGGCGGCAAGCTGGGCGTGGACCCGGCGACCGTGCGGCGCATCGCCGAACAGATTGCCTCGACTGTGGGCGAGGTAGAAACAGCGATCGTTGTTGGCGGCGGCAACTTCTTCCGCGGAGCTGAGCTCGCGGAATCCGGTATGGACCGTTCCCGTGCTGACTACATGGGGATGCTCGGAACCGTCATGAACTGCCTGGCGCTTCAGGACTTCCTTGAGCAGACCGGTGTTGAGACCCGCGTCCAGTCCGCCATTTCGATGTCCCAGGTCGCTGAAGAGTACATTCCACGCCGCGCGATCCGTCATCTGCAGAAGGACCGCGTTGTGATCTTTGGTGCAGGTGCTGGCCTCCCATACTTTTCAACCGATACGGTCGCGGCCCAGCGGGCGCTTGAAGTCCACGCTGACCAGGTTTTGATGGCCAAATCCGGTGTCGACGGTGTCTATACCGCGGACCCGAAAACCAACCCTGACGCTAAGAAGTTCGAGAAACTCACTTACAGCGAAGCCCTTGCCGGCAACATCCGGGTTATGGATCAGACCGCGATGACGATGTGTAAGGACAACGGCCTGGAAATGTTCGTTTTCGGTATGGAAGGCGAAGGCAACGTTGCGGCAGCGATCCGCGGCACCGCCCAGGGAACTCACGTCACAGTCGCCTAAAGTGGCGGCCTAGCCCATGGGGTAGGTGGTAACGCTAGAAGCCAAACAGGGTAGCCCTGGGGCTTAGCAAAGCGAGTGGGTAGCCTAAGATGTATGACAAGATGCACCTTTGGTACGTATAACCCGTGGTGCACGTTGACGGTGTAAATAGAACCCTCGAAGGAGTTCCGATGATCCAGGAAGTGCTGGGCGAAACCCGCTCCGCTATGGAACGTACGATCGAAGCAGCTCAAGAAGACTTCGCAACTGTCCGTACCGGCCGGGCAAACCCGGGCCTATACGCCAAAGTGATGGTTGAGTACTACGGCTCCTTCACCCCGCTTCAGCAGCTGGCCTCCTTCCAGGTGCCGGATGCGCGCACTATCCTCATCAACCCTTACGATGCCTCCTCGATCCGCGCGATCGAGAAGGCGCTTTCCGATTCGGAGATCGGCGCTAACCCATCCAACGATGGCCGCCAGATCCGCATCACGATGCCGGAGCTGACCGAGGAACGCCGCAACGAGTACGTCAAGCTTGTGCGCACCAAGGCTGAAGAGCACAAGGTAGCCCTGCGTAACCATCGCCGTAAGGGCAATGACATGCTCAAGGAACTTGAAGAGGACGGCGGCGTTGGCGAAGACGACGTCAAGCGCGGCGAGAACGAACTGAACCAGATGGTTCGTGAGTTCGGCGAGCAGGTCGACGAGATGACCAAGAACAAGGAAGCCGAGCTCCTCGAGATCTAATGACGTACACGTCTGGTTTCCGGAATGAGTCCAGCCCTGTCGAGGGGCTGGGCTCATCGGTGTCTGTTGATGAGACGCGAGCGCGCCGTGCCGCATCGACGCATGTCGATGCGCCATCGCGCGCTTCAAGGCGTCCTGCAGCACCCGGGAGCAGGCGGGCACGCCGTCAAGCCGAGCGAGCAGCAGCTGCGGCAGCCGCGGCAGCGGAAGCTGAGACCCCCGAAGCGAAGGATCTTGAGGCACCAGTTCTCGAAACCGGCAACGCGCAAGCCGACACCACCGAACCCGTGGCTGAAGCCAACACAGCGCAGGAGGTTCACACAGCGCAGGAGACTCACACGGCGCCGCAGCCTATCGTTGAGGCGCCGGAGCCGGCTGAGCTGCGGGGGTGGAGGGCCGATCAAAATGCGGCGTGGGAGCCTGCCTACGATGAAACGCCCGAGCCTGTTGCTGCTGTGGAGGCTGAACAGGATGCAACCGCGCTGTATGAGCAGGATGCAACGGCAGCGCATCAAGAGGAAGCACCGGCGCGGTTCGGACACGATGCAACTGCCCTGTTTGAACAGGATGCAACTGCAACGTATGACAGGGATGCGTTGGCTGGGCAGGATGCCGTGCCTGAAGAAGGTGCGCTACCTGCACCGTACGGGGCGCTGGAACCGCTGAGTGTTCCTGATCCGAATGATTTGCCTGAGCCGAAACCGTCTAAAGCGGGCCGTAACCTTCCGGCGGCGATCGGCGTGGGCGCGGGTCTTCTCGCCGTGCTTGGTCTCGGGCTTTTTGTTTTTCCCTATCTGCTGATCGCGCTCGGTTGCTTGGTTGCAGGTATCGGTTCGTGGGAAGTCTCGCGTGCGCTCAAGGCGCGCACGGGTATCCCTATTCCGTTGGCACCACTTCTCATCACGAGCGTCGCTTTGCCGTTGCTTGCGGGCATCTACGGGCCTGTCGCGCTCTCCTTGGGGTTGACCGCCTGCCTTGTGCTCGTGGTGATCTGGAACCTGCTTGAGGGGCGTTCGCACGGCTCACAGTCGATCGGGCTGAGCGTTCTAGTGGTGGGGTGGGTCCCGCTGCTGGCCTCTTTCGCGTTCTTGATTTTTCAAACCGAGCGTGGTGCTGCCGCGTTGCTCACGGTTGTTCTGCTGGTGGTCTCTAACGACACGTTCGGCTACATCGTCGGGGTGACCCTGGGTAAGCATCCGATGGCGGCACGCATCAGCCCTAAGAAGTCCTGGGAGGGCTTCGCAGGTTCGCTGCTGGGCGCGACCATCGTGGGTATCGCGTTGTGCCTGTGGGTTCTGCAGATACCGTGGTGGCTTGGCGTTGTCTTGGCTATTGCGACGGTCGTGTGCGCCACGTTGGGCGATTTCGCTGAGTCGATGGTCAAGCGTGCGCTCGGGGTCAAGGACATGTCTAACTTGTTGCCGGGGCACGGCGGCATGATGGACCGCCTGGATTCCCTCTTGTTTGCGATGCCTTTCGGCTACGCAGTGGTTATGTTGGCTGAAGCGCTGGCCTAACCCTCAGATAAACTCTCACTTGCACATACCTCTATCGAAGGAGCGCCACGGTGGCTCGAACGGATAACGCCGGTCTGGCTGGCACTTTGTTTGCACGGGTGGCTGACGACGCCTTTGGATACGACACCGGTCAGGTCGAGGATTTCTTGGCGCGTGCCCGTAAGACGTATGAGGCGGAGAACCTGAACAGGGACGTTGTCACGAGCTCTGTAGTGCGGCGGGCAACGTTCGACCCGGTCAGGGGCGGCTATGATCCTCGCGAAGTCGATGCGGCTTTGGACCGGCTCGAGGACGTCTTCGCGGCCCGTGAACGCAACGCCCTGATCGAGTCTGAAGGCCACGACCGTTGGCTTGAGAACATCTCTCAGGTCGCGATGGTGTTGCGGGCTCGTCTGCATCGAGCGCCGGGGGAGCGTTTCCGCCGTCCATCCAAACGGAACGTACCGTCCTATAACATCGCAGACGTCGACGCGTTGTGTGACCGTCTCATCCAGTACTTCGAACACGATGTCCCCCTGAGCGTTGACGATGTACGCCGTGTGGTGTTTAGGCGAGCTGAGGGCGATGAAGGCTATGAAGAGAACCAGGTGGATGCGTTCTTGGACCGCACCATCGAACTCATGGCCGCGATCGACTAACGCGGCCAAGACGACCCACTAGAACGATGACCCATTAGCGCGTGGTCAACGTTTGGGCCCGGCACCACAAGGTGCCGGGCCCAAACGTTAGATAACTGTATTACTCAAATAATATTGCTCAAGGTTGCAACCACGGAGTGCAGCCACGGAGCACAGCTACGCATATCAGCGACGCATATCAGCTACGTGTTTTAGCTACAGAGCTCAGCTACAGGCCAGCGCGTTAGCTGAGTTCGAAGTGGTCTTCGGCGACGATTTCTCCGCGTGCGTTGGAGAAGTCCCTGGTCTGGTCGACTTGTTTGAAACCGCGGCCTTCAAGGATTTTGTGTGTTCCCACGTTGTCAGCCACCACGGATGCGCGAACGGGCCGCTGCGGGAATTCCTCGAGCATCGCTTCCACGGCGGCGGTGGTGACTCCCTGGTTCCAGAAGGATTTATCGGTCCAGAAGGAAAGCTCCGCGTAGTCCTCGTGGAAAGCCATGACGATCGAGCCGGCTACTTCACCATCGTGCTCAATGGTGCGCACCTGGATTTTAGGGTCGCGCAACATGAGGCCCCAGTGATAGTCGAAGACGCTGCGGTCGCTGGGGTTGCGGGCGCTGAAGGCCGCCATATGGTTGGCGTCCGGGTCCTGTTGGTGAGCGAAGAAGTGCTCGAGGTCCGCAGGTTCAACGGGGCGCAGGCGCATGTTTCCTCCGGGTGCTAATGAATGAATATGTATTGCTTATCTATCTTAGGCCAGATGGTGCCCACCTGGGTTTTGCCTCAATGTTGGGCTATCACCGGTTTCGGGTGCCAGCTGCGTTGGCTAGTCATGGCACACTAGCAGGGGCGCGTTTGCCTGTAGATGCTGGGGCGCTTCCGCAGCAGTGTGGTGGGGTTGCTGGTTTTTATTGTTGATGCTGGGTTGTTCGGTTTGTGAGGGAGCTTGTTGTGGCTAGGTCTGTTGTGATTGTGGGTTCGACGGGGTCGATCGGTACTCAGGCTTTGGCGCAGATCGCCCGTGCGGGGGACCGGTTTGCGGTCCGGGCTATTTCTGCGGGGCAGCAGGCTCGCGAATTAGCGTTGCAGGCGGTGGCGTTCCGGCCGGATGTGGTGGGTTTGGCTGGCGCTGAGGAGATGAGTGCCGACGATGTGCGCGGCGGCTTCTTGCTGCATCTGGCAGGTGCTAAGGAGGTTGCTTCACGTGAGGGGCGGCTTGAGCTTGCCGGTGTCGGTGAGGTTGAGGTCGATGGCGCGGGCCTGGACGCTTATGTACCTGAGGTTGTGGTTGGTGACAACGCGGCGCGCGCGTGTGCGGCGTTGCCTGATGTGGATGTGGTGCTCAACGGGGTCACGGGTTCGCGCGGTTTGCGGCCTACGCTGGCGGCTATTGAGGCCGGTTCTGTGGTGGCGTTGGCTAATAAGGAGTCGCTGGTTGCTGGCGGCCGGCTGGTGATGGATGCGGCATCGCCGGGGCAGATCGTTCCTGTGGATTCGGAGCATTCAGCGATCGCGCAGGCCTTGCGTTCGGGAACCCGTAGCGAGGTTGAGCGTTTGATCATCACCGCATCAGGCGGTCCGTTCCGCGGCTGGAGTGCCGAGCAGCTTGAGGATGTCACCCCGCAGCAGGCGTTGGCTCACCCTACCTGGGATATGGGGCGTGTGGTCACAACCAATTCGGCGACCTTGGTGAATAAGGCGCTTGAAGTGATTGAGGCGCATCTGCTGTTCGACGTCCCGCTGGAGCGGATTGTTCCGGTGGTGCATCCGCAGTCGGTGGTGCATTCGATGGTCGAGTTTGTGGATGGTTCCACGATTGCGCAGGCGTCTCCACCGGACATGGGGTTGCCGATCGCGTTGGGTTTGAATTGGCCGGATCGCTTGCCGGGGGCGTGCACACCGGTGGATTGGACGCAGGCTCATACGTGGGAGTTTTTCCCGATGGATCATGAGGCGTTTCCTGCTATCGAGCTTGCGAAGAAAGCGCAAGAGGCTTCACCGACGCACATGGCCGTGTATAACGCAGCCAATGAGGAAGCGGTGGATGCTTTCCACGACGGCGCGATCGGTTTCCGGAGGATCGTCGAGGTCGTGGCCGAGGTGGTTGAGGCTTATGACTCGGATGCGAACACGGCAGAGTATGGCCGTAGTGTTGAAGGGGTTTTGGCCGCCGAAGAGTGGGCGCGCGATAAAGCCCGCAAGCTGTGGGCTTGAGTTTTACCGGTTGGGATTGAGATGGATCAGGTTCTGGCGTATGTGATTGGCGCGCTGGTGATGCTGGTGGGTATCGGCATCTCGATTGCGTTGCATGAGGTGGGGCATTTACTGCCGGCTAAGGCTTTCGGTTTGCGCGTGCCTCGCTACATGGTGGGTTTTGGACCTACGCTGTTCTCTTTCCGTAAAGGGGAGACAGAGTACGGGATCAAATTGCTGCCGCTGGGTGGGTACATCACGATGATCGGTATGTATCCGCCGCATCAGGACGGCAAGCAGCGGCCTACACGCACCGGTATTTTTCAGCAGTTGTCCGATGAGGCGAAGAAGGCTGAAGCTGAGACTCTGCAGCCTGGCGATGAGAAGCGATTGTTTTTGAACTTGCCGGTGTATAAGCGGATCATCATCATGCTGGGTGGCCCGTTTATGAACCTGCTTTTAGCGTTCGTGTTCTTTGGGATTGTTCTTACTGGTTTCGGGGTCGCGACTCCTACGACCACGGTGTCTGAGGTGTATCAGTGTCTTCAAGCAGTGGATGACGAGAACACGCGCCCGGCGGGGGAGGGACAGAGCTGCCCTGAGGGTGCCCCAGCTGGGCCGGCGTATGCGGCGGGCTTGAAGCCTGGGGATGTCATTACCTCGGTTGACGGTGTTTCGCTTGACGACACTGATTGGTCTGCACTCACGGACCGGATCAAGGCAAGCCCTGATCAAGAGCTCAGCATCGGTTATGAGCGCGATGGTGTCGCATCGACCACAACCTTGGTTCCGGTTGAGACGGCTCGGCCTGTTGTTTCGCCCTTGGGGATGGTTGAGAAGAACCGTGACGGTACTGCCAAGGTGGAGTCGGTGGGTTTCGCTGGCATCGGTTCGACAGCTGAGATCCGGCCGCGGCCGGTAGGTGAGGTCCCGGGTTTTGTATGGGAGAACGTCAAAGCTGTTTCTGGTGTTGTGACTCAGCTTCCGCAGAAAGTTGCTGGCGTTGCCCAGGCCGCGTTCAGCCCAGCTGAACGCGATCCGAACGGGCCGATGTCCGTGGTAGGGGTGGGCCGCATCGCCGGCGAGATCACCTCTTTCGAGCAGATCAGCGTCAAAGATAAGCTCGCAAGCTATCTGAGCCTGATGGGTTCGCTGAACGTCGCGCTGTTCGTGTTCAACCTGATCCCGCTCTTGCCGCTTGATGGCGGGCATATCGCAGGGGCTTTGTGGGAGAAGATCCGCAAAACGTTCAACAAGATTTTCAAGCGCCCTGACCCGGGACCGGTGGATCTTTCGAAGATGCTTCCGGTCACCTATGTTGTTGCAGGTTTATTGCTTGTCATGGGTGTGATCTTGATCTATGCCGACCTCGTGAAACCGGTGTCCCTGCTGTAGCTTGCCTCAGATGCTGCCTCAGGCATGTGAAGGTGCCGGCAGCGGCATGGGAAGATAGAGCACAGCAGTGGATTCGTTTATCACGTATGAGTTCTTGGAGGACACCTCGTGTCATCGGTTAATTTGGGAATGCCTACACCACCACCTATGACGTTGGCTCCGCGGCGCAAGACCCGCCAGATGATGGTCGGCAACGTCGGTATGGGCTCGGATCACCCGATCACCGTGCAGTCGATGACGACCACGAAGACTCACGACATCGGCGCTACGTTGCAGCAGATCGCCGAGCTCACCGCCGCTGGCTGTGACATTGTCCGTGTCGCGTGCCCAACAGACAAGGACGCCGATGCGCTGAAGGTCATCGCGCAACAGTCCACGATCCCGGTGATCGCGGATATCCACTTCCAACCCAAGTACGTCTACGCAGCCATTGAGGCCGGTTGCGGTGCGGTGCGTGTCAACCCGGGCAACATCCGCAAGTTCGATGACCAGGTTGCAGAGATTTCCGCTGCCGCGAAGCAGCACGGGACCCCGATCCGCATCGGCATCAACGGCGGCTCCCTCGATAAGCGCCTGCTGGAGAAATACGGCCGCGCAACCCCGGAGGCTCTCGTTGAGTCCGCGTTGCAGGAAGCCGCGCTGTTTGAAGAAAACGATTTCTACGATTTCGGTATCTCCGTCAAACACTCTGACCCGGTCGTGATGATTCGCGCGTATGAGCTGCTCGCTCAGAAGGGCGACTGGCCGTTGCACCTGGGTGTCACCGAGGCAGGTCCTGCCTTCCAAGGCACCATCAAGTCCGCAACCGCTTTCGGCGCGCTGCTCTCTCAAGGCATTGGCGATACGATCCGTGTCTCACTTTCGGCCCCACCTGTCGAAGAGATCAAGGTCGGCGAGCAGATCCTCCAATCGCTGAACCTGCGTCCACGCCAGCTCGAAATCGTCTCGTGCCCGTCCTGTGGACGCGCCCAGGTCGATGTGTATGAGCTCGCCAACAACGTGACCGAAGGCCTCAAAGACTTCAAGGTTCCGCTGCGTGTGGCCGTCATGGGTTGCGTCGTCAACGGGCCAGGCGAGGCACGCGAAGCCGACCTCGGTGTCGCATCCGGCAACGGCAAGGGCCAAATCTTCGTCAAGGGCGAGGTCATCCGCACGGTCCGTGAAGACCAGATCGTGGAAACCCTGCTCGAAGAAGCCCACCGCATCGCCGAGGAGATGGGCGCAAGCGAGACCGAAGGCGCATCGCCTTCCGTGTCCGTCCACTAGGTAACGGTCTCAACGTCAATGGTGATCCGGCAGATCGTGAACCGGGCCGGCGCCCGGATGGCGGATCTGCGCTCGCCGGACCCCAGCATCCGCACCCTCACGAATGAGGACGCGCCAGCGTTGCTCGCGTTGATCGCGCGCAACCCTGTCCAGCATGCTTTCGTTCAGCAGCAGCTCGATGTTGTTGGCGGCAAGATCGATGTTTTGCCGGGCGCACGCATCCTGGGCCGCTTCGATGATGCAGGCGTGATGGTTGCGGCGTGCTGGCTGGGAGCGAACGTGGTGCCTGTGACCGCGGATGAAGGCGAGCAAGCCCGGGAGCACGGTGAAGCGTTCGGGCGGCGGGTCCTGACCAGCCGTAAGCGCTTCGCCTCGATTTTCGGTCCGAAAGCAGGAGTTGAAGGGATCTGGGATGTGGTGAAGACCAGCCCGGCCTTCTACCCGCGTAGTGTGCGGCTCACCCAGCCGTTCATGACGTTGGAAGGCCCGGCTGTGATCGAAGGATCTGGCCGAGTCCGGCAAGGGTATGTGAGTGATTTCGATGCGTTCTGGCCGGCTTCCGTTGCGATGTTCACCGAGGAGCTTGGCTATTCACCCCTCGATGTAGGGGAGGCCTCCTATAGGACGCGGGTCAAACAGTTGCTGGCGTGCGGGCAGGCTTTGCTAGAGCCGGGTGCGGTGGGCACAACGGTGCGGTTCAAAGCCGAGCTCGGGGTCGTGACCGGCCAAGCTACACAGATCCAGGGCGTGTGGATGCATCCGGACCACCGCGGCATCGGGCTTTCAGCGAGCCGCGTGGCAGATGTCGTGGCCCATGCGCACACGTGGGCGCCCGTGACGAGCCTGTACGTCAACGACTACAATCACGCGGCTCGAGCAGTCTATGAGAAGGTGGGCTTCCAAACCACCGGGATGTTCGCGACCGTCCTGCTGTGAGCATCGAATCCCGGGACGGGCACGCGGCAGCGCGCCACATAGCCGGCCGCTATGCGTGGGCAGACTACACTGGACACGAGCCGTCACCGGATACTAACGGTGAACGCAACCGATTTGCTGATTCACTCTGCACACCCCGATCCACCCTGAAAGGGGAGGCCCTGTGGTAACACGCCTTTCAACGTTCTTTCTCCGCACGCTGCGCGACGACCCTGCCGAAGCTGAGCTCGCAAGCCACAAGTTGTTAGTCCGGGCTGGCTACATCCGCCGTGCGGCACCCGGGATCTATTCGTGGCTGCCGCTGGGGCTCAAGGTCCTGAACAAGGTCGAGAACATTGTGCGTGAAGAAATGAACGCGATCGGCGCTCAGGAAGTGCATTTCCCGGCGTTGCTTCCGAAAGAGCCCTATGAGGCGACGGGCCGCTGGGAAGAATACGGAGACAACATTTTCCGTCTGAAGGACCGCCGTAAGGCCGACTATCTACTCGCGCCAACGCACGAGGAAATGTTCACCCTCTTGGTCAAAGACATGTACTCCTCGTATAAGGATCTGCCGGTGTACCTGTACCAGATCCAGACGAAATACCGCGACGAGGCCCGCCCGCGTGCGGGCTTGCTGCGTGGCCGTGAGTTCATTATGAAGGACTCCTATTCCTTCACCCTGGATGAGGAAGGCCTCGATGAGGCATATGCGGCTCACCGCGCGGCGTACCTGAAGATTTTTGAGCGTTTGAGCCTCGAAATCCGCCCGGTGTTCGCGATGGCGGGAGCGATGGGTGGCTCGAAGTCGGAAGAGTTCCTGCACCCAACCGAAACAGGCGAGGACACCTTCGTGGTCTCCCCAGGCGGTTACGCCGCCAACGTTGAGGCCGTGACGACGCCGCCGCTGGACCCGATCGACTACACCGACGCGCCGGCCGCCCACGTTGAGCTGACCCCGAACAGCGAGACCATCGAAACGCTCGTTGACGCAGCGAACGAGAACCACCCGAAGGACACCACGTGGACTGCCGCGGACACACTCAAGTGCGTTGCGTTGGTTGTTGTGACACCGAACGGTGAGCGCGAACTCGCCGTCGTGGGTGTCCCCGGCAACCGCCAGGCTGACCTCAAACGCATCGAGGCGACCATCGGTGAGCTCATGGGTATCGTCGGTGAATCCCAGGTTGAGGTTGCCACCGATGAAGACCTTGGCCGTCACCCTGAACTGGTCAAGGGCTACATCGGCCCTGGCTTGTCCAAGGATGAGGCCGTTTTGGGTCGTGAAGCACGTTCGGGCGTCCCGTTCTTCGTTGACCCTCGTGTTGTTGAGGGGTCAACCTGGATCACGGGCGCGAACCTCCGCGACCATCACGTATTCGGTTTGGTTGCAGGCCGTGACTTCGCTTGGGATGGTGTGCTTGAGGCTGTTGCGGTGGAAGACGGCGACCCCGCACCCGATGGTTCCGGTCCGTTAAAGACGACCCGCGGCATCGAGATGGGCCACATTTTCCAGTTGGGCCGCCGCTACGCTGAAGCGTTGGACCTGAAGGTTTTGGATCCCAACGGTAAAGCGCAGGTTGTCACGATGGGCTCCTACGGCGTGGGCGTGACCCGCGCGGTTGCGGCTATCGCTGAGGCCCATCATGACGACAAGGGTCTGGTGTGGCCTCGCGCTGTGGCACCCGCCGATGTTGTGGTGATCATCGCTGGCAAGGGGGAAGAGCTCACGGAAACCGCCGAGGACATCGCGGGCAAGCTCGATGAAGCCGGCTTGGAGGTCATGCTCGATGACCGCGCCAAGGTTTCTGCGGGCGTGAAGTTCCGTGACGCTGAGCTGATCGGTATCCCTACCACTGTTGTTGTGGGCCGCGGCGTGGCCGATGGCGTGGTTGAGGTCAAGGACCGCGCCACGGGCGAGGCCGAGAATATCGCGCTCGATGTGGTAGTTGAGCACGTTGCCCAGCTCGCAGCTCACTAAGCTCGCCTATGGACTACATCCTCACGGACACCGGCGCGCTCAACATCGGGTTGATCCTGTTAGTTTTGGGCGCCGGTTTCCTTGCGGGATGGGTCGATTCGGTGGTTGGCGGCGGCGGGTTGATCCAGCTTCCGGTCGTGTTGCTGATTCCGGGGCTGACCCCGGTTCAGGCTTTGGCCACGAATAAGGTCGGCTCGATTTTCGGTACCACGACATCGGCTATCACGTATGGCCGGCGTGTAAGGCCGGACTTAGCCACGAGCCTCGGGCTTGCACTCACCGCGGGGCTCGCCTCGGTGGGTGGGGCGGCCGTAGCTTCGATACTGCCGACCGAGGTTTTCAAGCCCATCATCCTCGTAGCGCTTGTTGTGGTTTTCGTTTTCACGCTCGCTAAGAAGAACATGGGGGCCTCAACCGCGCTCAAGCATGCGAGCATGAAGCACCATGTTCGGGCGTGGGGGATCGGTATCGCGATCGGGTTTTATGATGGTGTGCTGGGGCCGGGCACAGGATCGTTTCTGGTGATCGCCTTGGTTGGGGTTTTGGGGTATTCGTTCCTGGATGGATCAGCGTGCGCGAAGATCGCTAACTGGGCCACCAACTTCGGTGCGTTGTGCTTCTTCATCCCCGCAGGCCACGTCGTGTGGCCGCTCGGTATCGGACTGGGGATCGCGAACATGTTCGGGGGCTATATCGGTTCGCGTATGGCAGTTTCAGCCGGCTCACGTTTTGTGCGGATCGTGTTCCTCGTGGTCGTGACCGCGCTCATCATCAGCGTTGGAGCGGACACCCTTCGGCAACTGAGCTAGCCCGCTGAGTTAGTGAGCCCGGCTAGCTAACGCGTGTATCCGGCGAGCTGGAAAGACAAAGCCATGAGCACGATGCGCGCCTCGCCGTGATAGTGCGCCGCGAGGTGTTGCAGCGGTTCAGCAAGTGATGCTTGCGCTGAAGCGAGCTTTTCGGTCCCGGATGCGAGGTAGTCTTCCCGCGGCCCGATGGTCGCAGCAGCATAAGGGTGCCCGGAGGCCTTACCGAGACCGAGCGTGAGATCGCGCGAGGCTTCGAACCATTCCTGATTGCTGTCTGCTGGGTTTCGGTGCGCGATGATGCGTGCCGCTTCAGTGATTTTGGCTGATGTTCGGCCCGTCCGATCCCACAAGGCGGCGGCCTGTTCAGGCTCGCTGGGGTCCGCTAGGGCAACCACGTCCCCTAAAGCCGCCACGGGGTCGGTGATGTCTGCGGAAGCTAACGCTTCCTTGATCACTGCGGCCGCATCGTTATCTAGGGGTGGGGCGCCGGCTTTCTGGGAAGCCGAGTACAGCGTGACGGAGGCTGCGATCAGCCGGGATGCATCCTCACGGCTCAGCTGCTCATTATCGCTAGGACGCAAGGCCAACTGCATAAGCTCACCGGAGAGGACGGCGGCGTCTTTAGCGTTATCCTGCCCGCTGGCTTTCTGAGCGGCTACATGTTCTTCGATCCACCGCATCTCACGGTTTGTAGCCGGCCCGCCCCAGGCGTCCGAGCCACTCAACAGCTCATAGGCTGTGCGTGCCGCGGCCGTGACATCCTCGCCGCTATGGGCCTGATCTACCTGCGCGAGCAAAACCCGGGCACGGTACACAGGGCTGTGTTCGGTCCGGGACACCGCCTTATCGAATACAGCGTCTCCAGGCCTTGCGTTAGCGGAATAGCTGCTCGTGGTGGTTGTGACGCCTAACCAGCATGCGCTCACCATCAGCACAGACACGGCGGCGCGGCCCATCCGTGAACCGGAACCGCGGGACTGTTGGGTATCCCGCCGTGCCCGCCGACCGTCGCCTGGGGACTGTTGGTTATTGCCCGAGGTTGGTTGGTCGTCTCCCGAGGTTTGTTGGCCGTCGCCTGGGGTCTGTTGGTCGTTACCCTGGGCCTGCGGAGCTTCCTGAGTTGCCGGCGACGTCTCCTGTGTCGCTGACTCCGTGGAATCCTGTACTGAACGCATAACGCTATGGTGCCATGCGGGTAGGGTAGATCTGTACAGACACAGCGTAAAGGGAGGAATAGCGTGTCATCCCACAGCATGCCAGCCGATAACGCGTCGAGGCACGAGGGTTCGCCATGGGCTCCTGAAGCAATCACGCGAGCTATCGAGCCTGTGATCAGCGATGCTGGTTTGATCGTCGAGGACGTCACGGTCAAAGGTGGGAACACACCAACCCTGCAGATTCTGGTTGATCTGCCGAGCGGTACGGATGCGGTGGATCTGGATGTTCTCGCTGAAGTTTCGCAGCAGGTGGGCGAGGTTTTGGATAACGGTTTGCTTGCCTCCTCGGGTGCTTATGAGCTTGAGGTTTCCTCGCCGGGGGCTTCGCGTCCGCTCACACAGCCTCGCCACTTCCAGCGCAACGTGGGCCGTGTGATTCGTGTGGTGAGCGAGGATGAAGACTTCACAGGCACCGTGCTTGAGGCCGACGACGAGGGCATTGTGATCGAGCCGATCAAGCCTGCACCTAAGAAGGGCATGAAAGATAAGGTGCTTGATCCGGTGCGGCGCGAGTATGCTGACATTCGTCGCGCGAAGGTTGACATCGAGGCGACGGCGGCGGCACGGTTGGCTGCCGTAAAGGACGCCGGGGATGCGGCAGAAGAGTCAATGGAAGATCCAGCACAGTCAGGTCTAACGGGCGAGGAGGCCTAAGAATGCATATTGATATGACGGCGTTGCGTCAGCTTGAAAAGGACCGCGATATTCCGCTGGATCGGCTGATCAACGCGATCGAGCATGCGCTTGTCCTCGCTTATGACAAGGAGCCGGGCGCTATCCGCGGAGCGCGTGCGGAATTGGACCGTAAAACCGGTGTCGCCACCATTTGGGCGCCTGAGGTTGATGAGAATAACCAGCGGATCGGTGAGTTCGATGACACGCCTGCGGACTTCGGCCGGGTCGCGGCAGCGACGGCGCGGCAAGTGATCTTCCAGCGCCTGCGCGATGCTGAAGATGAAGCCGTCCTAGGCACCTTCCGTGATAAGCAAGGCGAGATCCTCTCCGGCGTGATCCAGCAGGGCCGTGATCCGCGCATGGTCCAGGTTGATCTTGGAACCCTTGAAGCGGTCCTGCCACCACCGGAGCAGGTACCGGGCGAGGACTATAGCCACGGGCGTCGTCTGCGCGTGTATGTCACCGATGTGCACCGCGGCCCTAAAGGCCCCTCGATCACGGTTTCACGCACCCACCCGCAGCTGGTGCATAAACTGTTTGAACTTGAGGTCCCGGAGATCCAGGACAAGACGGTCGAGATCGTTTCGATCGCACGTGAAGCGGGCCACCGCACCAAGCTCGCGGTGCGTGCCCGCGTTGAGGGCCTCAACGCTAAGGGAGCCTGCATCGGCGAGATGGGTTCTCGTGTGCGCGCGGTGATGACCGAGCTCAACGACGAGAAGATCGACATCATCACGTGGGATCCAGACCCTGCACAGTTTGTAGCTCACGCGCTTTCGCCAGCCAAGGTGCTCTCGGTTGAAGTTTTGAGCGAAGACCTCCACCACGTCCGCGCTGTTGTCCCGGACGATCAGCTCTCACTTGCGATCGGCAAGGAGGGGCAAAACGCTCGTCTTGCGGCCAAGCTCACGGGCTGGAGAATCGACGTTGTCTCGCCAGCGCGTCAGAGCGCGGTAGACTAGACAGGTCAGAAGTTCAGTCTGTTGCGCCCAAATACGGGGCGGAGGATGGGAGTCCGTGGTGAACAAAGGTTCTTCACGTCGCCCCATCCGGACCTGTATAGGGTGCAGGCTCACCGATGACCAAGCCGTTCTTTTGCGGCTAGTGCGAAACCCCGGAAGCGCGCGAGTGGTTCCGGATCCGCAACGCCGTAAAACGGGGCGCGGTGCTTGGGTGCACCGTAACCCCGAGTGTGTACGGCGGGCAGTGAATCGGAACGCAGCGAACAGGGCCTTCAGGGCTCGCAGTGTCGTTGATGAAGATGAGTTGCTTGCCGTCATCAACCTGGGCATAACCGGTGTCCAGGGTTCAACCATGACCGATCAGAAAGCGGGTTAAGAAGAGTGGCAACCCGATGAACACGCAACGGTGATGGGCCAGAGATGAACAACCTCAGGCTCGGAAATCAGCGTGCGTTCCGCTTAGCGGGGCGCACACCACGAAATCTAGGGTCCGTGGTCTTACGCGTCACGTGCAACGCTTTTACTTGATGCGCGTGAGCGTTCAAAAGGATACGCGGACCAGAGAAGGAGAACTGTGGCCAAGAAGGTCCGCGTACATGAGCTCGCTAAAGAGCTCGGCATTCCGTCAAAGGAAGCCATGGCAAAACTTGAGGAGATGGGCGAGTTCGTCCGCTCAGCTTCCTCCACGATCGAGCCGCCGGTCGTCAAGCGTTTGCGGGAAGCATTCCCGAACGCAGCAGGCGGCGATTCCGCTCAGGCGGATCAACCGAAGGTGAAGACTGCGCAGGTTCAGGGTGCGGGAACCCGAACCTCCGATCCAGCTCCAGCAGCTGCCGCTAAGCCAGCTGATGACGCCCCTCAGCCGGAAGCTAAGCCAGCTACCGCAAAGAAGGCGGCATCGGCGGAGAAGCCAGCGCCGAAACCGGGCCCTAAGCCTGGACCTAAACCGGGTCCTAAGCCCGGCCCGAAGCAGGAGCCTAAAGCCGCTGAGAAGCCTGACGCTAAGCCGGCGCCAGCGGCTAAGCCAGGCCCGGCTAAGAAGGCTCCGGCAACGCCTCAGGCGACCCCGCGCGCTGCTGCGCCGAAACCTGGTCCAAAGCCAGGCCCACGCCCAGGTAACAACCCGTTCAGCACCCCATCCTCACAGGGTCGCGGCAACGATGCTGGCCCACGCCCACCTCGCGGTGGCGCACGCCCAGGCCCACGGCCGGGTGGAGGCCGTGGTGGTGCCCCACGTCCAGGCAACAACCCGTTCTCAAACCAGCAGGGCATGCGCGGCGAAGGCGGCGGCCGCGGCGGGCAACGTCAGGGTTCTGCAGGTTCGGGCGGCCCACGTCCAGGCGCGCCACGCCCACCACGCGGTGCGGCCTCGGGTTCAGGCGGTCCCCGCCCTAACCCGAACATGATGCCTAAGAAGCTCGACCTCAACGTCAATCAGCCGCGTCCAGGTGGTGGCCGTTCAGGTGGTGGCGGTCGGCCAGGCGGTGGCGGACGTTCCGGTGGCGGAGGCGGTTTCCGTGGTGGCCGCGGCGGCGGTCGCGGTAACGCGGCAGGAGCATTCGGTCGCGGCGGTCCACGCCGTGGTCGCAACCGCAAGTCCAAGCGCGCCAAGCGCCAGGAGATGGAGCAACAGGGCGCACCAGTCATCGGCGGCGTGGTTGTTCCACGCGGCGATGGCAACACGGTAGTTCGGTTGCGTCGCGGTGCGACCTTGGCTGACTTCGCTGAACGCATCAAGGCAGATCCAGCCGCACTTGTGACGGTGCTGTTCCACCTCGGTGAAATGGCTACGGCTAACCAGTCGCTGGATGAATCGACGTTTGAGATCCTCGGTGAAGAGCTGGGCTATAAGGTCCAGGTCGTGTCCCCAGAGGACGAAGAGCGCGAATTGTTCGAGTCCTTCCACATCGACCTCGAGGCAGAAGCCGAGGCCGAGACCGAGGACATGCTCGAGCCTCGTCCACCTGTGGTGACCATCATGGGTCACGTTGACCACGGTAAGACCCGCACCCTGGATGCGATCCGCCGCTCCAACGTAATCGAGGGTGAAGCCGGCGGCATCACCCAGCACATCGGTGCATACCAGATCTCTACGATGCACGAAGGTGACAACGGTGAAGAGGAACGCCTCTTGACCTTCATTGACACCCCTGGTCACGAAGCCTTCACGGCGATGCGTGCCCGCGGTGCCAAGGTCACTGACATCGCTGTGCTGGTTGTTGCAGCTGACGACGGTGTCATGCCGCAGACGGTTGAAGCGCTCAACCACGCTCAGGCGGCAGACGTGCCGATCGTGGTTGCGGTGAACAAGATCGATAAGCCGGAAGCCAACCCTGAGAAGGTCAAGGGCCAGCTCGCTGAGTACGGCCTGGTCCCTGAGGATTACGGCGGCGACACGATGTTCGTGCCGATCTCCGCTAAGCAGGACATCGGTATCCATGACCTGTTGGATGCGATCCTTCTGACCGCGGACGCAGCGCTCGAGCTACGTGCTAACCCGGATAAGGACGCTCGCGGTATCGCTATCGAAGCGAACCTGGATAAGGGCCGCGGTGCGGTCACGACCGTTTTGGTTCAGTCGGGTACGCTCGCGGTCGGCGACACGATCGTGGCCGGTAAGGCGCACGGTCGCGTCCGTGCGATGTTCGATGAGAACGGTGAAGCGCTCGATGTCGCGTTGCCTTCGCGTGCGGTGCAGGTCTTGGGTCTTTCGAACGTTCCGCGCGCTGGTGACACGTTCATAGTGACTCCGGATGAGCGTACGGCCCGCCAGATCGCAGAGCGCCGCGAGGCAGCGGACCGTAACGCGATGCTCGCTAAGCGCCGTAAGCGCATTACGCTTGAGAACTTCGATGACGCTGTCGCTGAGGGCAAGATCGATACCCTCAACCTCATCCTCAAGGGTGACGTATCCGGTGCTGTTGAAGCGCTTGAGGATTCGCTGCTCAAGATCGATGTGGGCGATGAGGTTCAGTTGCGTGTGATCCACCGTGGCGTGGGTGCTATCACGCAGAACGACGTCAACCTGGCAACGGTCGATAACGCGATTATCATCGGCTTCAACGTCCGCCCCGCAGAGCGTGTCTCTGAGTACGCGGATGAAGAAGGCGTTGACATGCGTTTCTACTCGGTCATCTACCAGGCGATCGAGGACATCGAGAACGCGCTCAAGGGCATGCTCAAGCCTGAATACGAGGAAGTTGAGCTTGGCTCGGCGGAGATCCGCGAAGTGTTCCGTTCCTCGAAGTTCGGTAACATCGCCGGTTCGATTGTCCGTAGCGGCCTGATCCGCCGTAACGCGAACGCTCGTTTGGTCCGTGACGGCAAGGTCGTCAATGACAAGCTCACGATCGAGTCGTTGCGTCGCTTCAAGGATGATGCCACCGAGGTCCGTGAGGGCTACGAATGTGGTATCGGCCTGGGTGGCTTCAACGACATCAAGGAAGGCGACATCATCGAGACGTGGGAGCTTCAAGAGAAGCCACGCGCCTAGTCTGCTGACCACGAGCCTAGTCTGCTTACCAGTAGCTAGCGTTATAAACACAAAGCCCGCGGCGGGTTGAGAGCACATGTGCTCTTGCCCGCCGCGGGCTTTCGCGTTGGCGAGACCGGCTGGTGTCAAGGCAGGGGCTACGCACCGATAGGATGGAGGCAGAGAATATTGTTGGTAGCGCACGCAACTGTTGGTGGTGCGCAGGGAAGGAGCACATCATGACTGGTTCGCCGCGTGCAGCTAAGTTGGCCCAGCGCATCAAGGTGGTTATGGCGCAGGCTCTCACGAAGGTGGTTCGTGATGATGCGATGGAGTCTGTGACGGTCACGGATGCGCGCGTGACGAATGATCTTCAGAATGCGACCGTCTACTACACGGTTTTGGGTGACGATGAGCAGAAGGCTCAGATTGCTGAGCTGTTCGAAGCCAACCGTGGCCGTTTGCGTAAGGAGCTGGGCTCGCAGCTAACAACTCGCTTGACCCCAACCTTGGAGTTCGTTCCGGATGAGGTCCCGATGAACGCCTCCCACGTTGAGGAGCTGTTGCGTGCCGCCCGTGAAAAGGACGCTGCGGTAGCTGAGCTTGCCGAGGGCGCAGAATACGCTGGGGATGCTGAGCCGTATAAGGCACCGGAAGACGAGGCTTAAGCGCTGTATGTCTCAAGCGCAGACTGAACCGACCCCGGGCCTGGTTGTTGTTGATAAGCCCGCTGGGATGACCAGCCACGATGTGGTGGGTCGCTTGCGGCGGCTCGCCGGTACCCGGAAAGTGGGGCATGCGGGCACGTTGGATCCGATGGCGACCGGTGTGCTGGTTGCCGGTGTGGGTCGAGCTACCCGGCTTCTGACCTATATCGTGGGCGAATCGAAGACCTATGTGGCTACGATTCGTTTGGGGGAAACCACCACGACTGAGGACGCCGAAGGGGAGATCCTTGAGCGTCGTTATGTTGCGGCGGTGACTCGCCCCCAGCTTGACGATGCGGTGGCCGGGTTGACGGGGGAGATTCAGCAGGTGCCCTCGGCTGTTTCGGCGATCAAGGTGGACGGTAAACGCGCTTATCAGCGGGTCCGTGACGGGGAGAACGTGCAGTTGCAGGCCCGGGCCGTCACGGTGAACCGTTTCGATGTTTTGGATGTTCGCCGCGCCAATGACGGCACGACGATGGACGTTGACGTTGTGGTCGATTGCTCTTCTGGCACATACGTGCGTGCTTTAGCGCGCGACTTGGGCGAGGCTTTAGGCGTGGGCGGCCATTTGACCGCGTTGCGGCGTACGCGTGTGGGTGGCTTCAATTTGGGCCAGGCTCGCACGCTGGAGCAGCTTGCGGAGCAGTTCATTGTGTTGTCGCTCGCGGATGCTGCCCGCGCGCTGTTCCCGGTCCGGCACGTGAGCGATCAGGAAGCGATTGAGCTCGGGCACGGCCGGCGCATCACGCCGTCGGAGTCGGCGGGGGTGACCGCGGCGATCGACCCGGCCGGTGACTTGATCGCTTTGATCGAGAACAAGGCTCAAGGCACGCATTCGATGGCCAAACCCGCCTTGGTTTTCGCGCCGCGCTAGGCACAGACCCGCCTTCGGTGGTTTTCTAGCTTGCTGGTTTCTCAGTTGTTGGCTTTCTAGGTTGTTGTTCGAGGAGATTCTGTAGTCGTGTTGATGGATGGCTTCGCGATCGCGGGCGTTGTGGTGTGCGTGATCTCGATGATCGTTGGTATCGCGATGACGGTGATCCGCACCTTCCCGGCGGACTCTTCGATTCTGAGCCTCGCGTTGGTTGAGCTGTATCTGGTGGTGTACGGGATTCAGGCCGCGGTGCGGCATGCCGGCTCTGCCCCGCTTCTAGGCGCTGGATGGGAGTTCTGGGGATACCTCGCGACCGCTTTGTTGCTGGTTCCTTTGGCGGCATGGTGGGCGATCGGGGATAAGTCCCGCTGGTCCAACACCGTGATGGCCGCGGCAGGCTTTACTGTGCTGGTCATGCTGGTTCGTATGCAGCAGGTGTGGCACGGTCAAGGATTCTTTGCCGGCTAGGGATTGATGAGTGGAATGGATAATCACGTGAAGGATACGGCACAGCCAGATAACGCACCGCAGCCAGATAACGCACCGCAGTCAGATAACGCAGTGCAGCCAGATAGCCCAGTGCAGACGAAAAATAAGGGCCTTGGCCGGATCCTGGTTGCGGTGTATGGCGTGTTTGCGTTGTCGGCTCTTGCGCGTTCTGTGTATCAGATTGCGACTGATTTCTCGCTCGCGCCGGTCGCGTTCTCGCTCTCGGCGCTCGCGGCTGTGATCTACATCGTGGCTACGGTCGCACTCGCTCTACCGGGTGTCACAGCCTGGCGTGCGGCGTTCGCGGCGGTGATTGTTGAGTTCGTTGGCGTGGTTGCGGTCTCGATCTTGTCGTATATCTCGCCTGAATTGTTCCCGAAGGCGAGCGTGTGGAGCCATTTTGGTCAAGGCTACGGTTATGTTCCGTTCGTTCTGCCCATCATCGGTTTCTGGTGGCTGTGGGTTCACCGGCCCCACAAGGTCGCGGCGTGAGCGTAGAGCGCAGCGGTCGTGGCGTTCGTGAGAGAATAGCGCGGGGTGTCACGGACGGGTGCTTATCCGGCCCGGCCACCGCATCGTGAGGTGACAAGCGCACACCGCGGTGACGTGAGAATCGATCTTCAGCACACGAGGAGTCTTTGTGCATATTTGGACGGATCCTTCTGAGGTTCCGGAGTCGCTGACGTGTTCGGTGGTGACGATCGGTAATTTCGATGGCGTTCACCGCGGGCACATGGCCTTGCTGGAACGGGTTGTTGAGCTCGCTGCCGCGAGCGAGCCGCCGTGTGCCGGTGTTGTGATGACGTTTAGCCCGCATCCTGCCACGGTGCACCGGCCGGCGTTTGCGCCGGTTCCGATCATGGCTGATGAGATCAAGGACATCCACTGTGCTGAGGCCGGGGTTGACGCGGTTCTGCGCCTGAACTACACGTGGGAGTTCGCGCAACAGACCCCTGAAGAGTTCGTGAAGAACTACGTGGTGGATGTGTTGCATGCCCGTGCCGTGGTGGTGGGTGAGGACGTGCGGTTCGGCCTGGACAACGCGGGTGACATCGAGTGTTTGCGCACGCTGGGTGAGAAGTTTGGTTTCGAGGTTGTCACGCTGGCTGATGTGGGCCTGCAGCGGCGCTGGTCCTCGACGTGGGTGCGTGAAGCGCTGCAGGTGGGGGATGTGAAATCCGCGGCGGAGGTTTTGGGCCGTAATCACCGCATGTTCGGGACGGTGGCGCACGGTTTCGCGCGCGGCCGCGAGCTCGGTTTCCCTACCGCGAATCTGGCCGATGACGCGACCGGTCTGATGCCGGCTGACGGCGTGTATGCGGGCTGGTTGATCGATCAGGCCGGGGTGTGGTGGCCGTCTGCGATCTCGATTGGTACGAACCCGACGTTCGATGGCGTGGTGCGTGTCGCTGAGGCGTTTGTGATGGGCCGTCCCGAGGGCGAGCAGGTCGAGGACTTTAACTTGTATGAGCAGGATGTGGTGCTCGAGTTTGTGGACCACTTACGGCCAACCATCACCTACCGCGGCCCTGAGGCGCTCATCGAGCAGATGCACATGGACGTTGACCGTGCTCGTGAGATTCTGCGCGCTGATGCCAAAGCCCGACCTGACGTGGTCAAAGTAGCCGCTGGCTGAGAACGGTTCAGGTTTGACGGGGCAAGTCCCGAATCTTCCGCAGCGCGGGCCGAATCTGGCTGGCGCGAAGCGTGCGTTGATCGGTTCTGCGTGGGCTGGTTCGGGTACCGACTACGATGCGGTTCGGCCTACCTATCCGCAGTGGTGCGTGCCGTGGCTGCTAGATGGTAGCGCTACCCGTCGCGTGGTCGAGGTCGGCGCGGGGACGGGCTTGTTCACGCGCGACCTGGTTACATCGGGGCATCGGGTGATAGCGGTTGAACCTTCCGTATCGATGCTTGAGGTGCTGCGGAAACAGGTTCCTGGGGTTGAACACACGTTGATCGGCACGGGGGAGTCCACCGGTCTGGAGGAAACGGTCGATGCGGTGGTTGCCGCGCAAGCGTGGCATTGGGTTGATCCGATCGAGGCTGGCGCCGAGGCCGCGCGCATCACCCAGGCAGCGAGTGACCCGGTGCTGGGGCTTGTGTGGAATCAGCTGGATGTGCAGGTGCCGTGGGTGCACCGTTTAGCGCGGATCATGCATGCCGGCGATGTGCATCGGGATGCTCAAGCTGCCGCGCGGGCGGGGCCGCTGTGGCGTATCGAGGCGGTCCGCGAAGACCGTTGGGTGCAGCGGCTCAGTGTTGAGCAGGTGTTCGAGCTGACCCGCACGCGAGCCTATTGGTTGCGGGCGAATCAGAAGACCCGGCAGCGGGTTGAAGATAACCTGCGCTGGTACTTGCACGAGCATCTGGGGTTTGAGCCGGGGGAGCGCATCGAGCTTCCATACCGGACACTCGCGGTACGCAACACACGCACGTGAGACTCGCGTGAAGCGGCCCGCCGCCGCTGTGTTCTGAGGCTCATCGCGGGCTTTGGATCGGCTTGATAGACTTATAGCTGGTGTTAGCTGCAGTCCGCGGTGGCTACCACCCCCGGCGACGATGGCCCAGCGATATCAGTTGAGGGCGATCCCGTGCGGGTTCACTGTACGCGGCACACTCTCAAGGAGTAAATACATGGCTCTTGACCAGGCCGTAAAGCAAGAGATCATCAAGGAATACGCGATCCACGAGGGCGACACTGGTTCCCCTGAGGTTCAGATCGCTGTCATGTCCCGTCGTATCTCTGACCTGACTGAGCACCTGAAGCATCACAAGCACGACCACCACACCCGTCGTGGCCTCATGGCCCTGGTCGGTCGCCGCCGCCGCATGCTTGGCTACCTCAAGTCTGTAGACATTGAGCGTTACCGTTCGCTGATCGAGCGCCTCGGTCTGCGCCGCTAATGTCTCACGTTTAACGCCCCGGAAAAGCTTTCCGGGGCGTTAACGCATCAGAAGTTCAAACATCAATATCTAATCCAATACATAGTCAAGAACGTTGACGCTCAAGACGTTCGCGTGTGGTCCTCGGTAGTGGCCCGCGGTGCAGCCCATTCAGATTCGTCCTCAACAGGGCGGCCAGATTGCAGTACCGATGGCCTCGATCGAGCACCAACCGCGAAAACGCGTTTCGTTGTTGACGTGCATTTTGAGGAGAAAACTGTAGTGGAAGCTACTGACATTCAGTATTCAGAGGCCGTGATTGATAACGGCCGTTTTGGTAAGCGCACCATCCGTTTCGAGACCGGCCACGTAGCCAAGCAGGCTGCTGGTTCGGCGATGGTGTTCCTCGATGACGACACCTCGATGCTCTCGGCAACCACCGCCGGTAAGCATCCGCGTGAGGGCTTCGATTTCTTCCCGCTCACCGTCGATGTTGAAGAGCGCATGTACGCCGCGGGTAAGATCCCGGGCTCGTTCTTCCGCCGTGAAGGCCGTCCATCGACTGAGGCGATCCTCGCGTGCCGTCTGATGGACCGCCCGCTGCGCCCGTCCTTCGTCAAGGGCCTGCGCAACGAGGTTCAGATCGTGGTCATGGTGACCTCGATCAACCCGGATGACTACTACGATGTGGTCGCTATCAACGCTTCCTCGATGTCCACCCAGCTCTCCGGTCTGCCGTTCTCCGGCCCGATCGGTGGCGTGCGCATCGCGCTCATCGAAGACAGCGAAGGCCCACAGTGGGTTGCGTTCCCAACCAAGACCCAGCTTGATGAGGCCGTGTTCAACATGGTTGTTGCAGGCCGCGTTGCTGGCGATGATGTTGCGATCATGATGGTCGAGGCTGGCGCTACCGATCACGCGTGGGAACTCATCCACGATCGCGGCGTCACGGCACCGACCGAGACCGTTGTCGCTGAAGGCCTCGAAGCCGCCAAGCCATTCATCCGTGCACTCGTTGAGGCGCAGGCCGACCTCGCATCGCGCGCGGCTAAGCCTGCCCGTGAGTTCCCGATCTTCCTCGACTTCGAGGACGACGCCTACGAGGCAGTCGAGAAGATCGCTGCGCAGAAGCTTGCAGAGGTCTACCAGATCGCTGATAAGCAGGAGCGCCAGGACGCTGACGACGCGCTGAAGGAAGAGGTCCTTGAGGCTCTGGCCGGTGAGGGCAAGGAGTTCGAGGAACGCGAATCCGAGGTCTCCAAGGCATACGGTGCACTCACCAAGCACATCGTGCGTCAGCGCATCTTGAAGGACCAGGTCCGCATCGACGGTCGTGGTTTGACTGACATCCGCCAGCTGCTGGCCGAGGTCGAGGTTCTGCCGCGCGTTCACGGTTCCGCGATCTTCGAGCGCGGCGAAACCCAGATCATGGGTGTTACGACCCTGAACATGCTCAAGATGGAGCAGCAGATCGATTCGCTCGCCCCAGAGAAGGCGAAGCGCTACATGCACCACTACAACTTCCCGCCGTTCTCCACGGGCGAGACGGGCCGTGTCGGCTCGCCAAAGCGCCGCGAGATCGGCCACGGCGCCCTCGCGGAGCGCGCTCTGGTTCCGGTTCTGCCATCGCGTGATGAATTCCCATACGCGATCCGCCAGGTTTCCGAAGCGTTGGGCTCCAACGGCTCGACCTCGATGGGTTCGGTCTGCGCATCGACTCTGTCGATGTACAACGCTGGTGTTCCACTCAAGGCACCTGTTGCAGGTATCGCGATGGGCCTGGTCACCGACACGGTGGACGGCGAGACCCGCTACGCGGCCCTGACTGACATCCTCGGTGCTGAAGACGCGATGGGTGACATGGACTTCAAGGTGGCCGGTACCCGCGATTTCATTACCGCGATCCAGCTGGACACCAAGCTCGACGGCATCCCGGCTTCCGTGCTCGCTGCCGCACTCAAGCAGGCTCACGAGGCCCGCGTTCACATCCTGGACGTCATGGATTCTGCGATCGACGCCCCAGACGAGATGTCCCCATACGCTCCACGCATCATCTCGGTGAAGATCCCAGTGGACAAGATCGGTGAGGTCATTGGTCCTAAGGGCAAGATGATCAACCAGATTCAGGAAGACACCGGCGCTGAAATCTCGATCGAAGATGACGGCACGGTCCTGATCGGCGCCACTGACGGCGCTGCGGCTGAAGCTGCACGCGCAACGATCAACGCGATGGCTAACCCGCAGATCCCTGAGGTTGGCGAGCGTTACCTCGGTACCGTGGTGAAGCTGACCTCCTTCGGCGCGTTCATTTCGCTCACGCCAGGCAAGGATGGCCTGCTGCACATCTCCGAGTTGCGTAAGCTCAACGGCGGCCAGCGCGTCAACGACGTCGAAGACGTTGTGGGCGTGGGCCAGAAGCTCCAGGTTGAGATCACCAAGGTTGACGACCGCGGCAAGCTCTCGCTCGCCCCAGTCGTTGACGAGGAAGCAGCTGAGAAAGACGCCGAGTAAGGCCTCAGCGCACGCGTGGCTGTGATCGCTTGAGCTGATTCGCTGATACGCGGGCCCCGGAACCAATCAACGGTTCCGGGGCCTTTGCTGTAAGGGGGTCTTGTGCTGTAAGGGTCTGTGCGTCTGGTGCCCACGTCATGCATCGTCATTGGTTTGGGTTGCGAGTGAGGCGTGGATCACGATGGTTAGCATTGTTAACCAAACGTTCTTAACTAAGCATTACTAACCATCGGCGCAGTTGTATTGGATTCTGGAGGGGCGATGTCTGCAGTAGAGGCGTTCTTGGCCGGGGTGGCATCCGGTTCGATAGAGATGGTGGATCTTACAGCGCCGTTGTCGTCTGAGACGCCGACGTTGACGTTGCCTGACCCGTTCCCGAACCTGAATGACTTCAGCCTCGAACAAGTCTCGGCCTATGACGAGCCGGGCCCGTTCTGGAAGCACCACAACATCCGTACCGGTGAGCACATCGGAACCCATTTGGATGCCCCGATCCACTGGATCAGCGGCCGCGAGGGTAAGGACGTATCCCAGATCGATCTGCCGCGGCTGACTGGCCCGGCGCTGGTCTTGGATTTCACCGCTGAGGTTGAGGCTGACCCTGATTTCTTGGTCGACGTTGAGCACTTGAAGGCGTGGCAAGAACGTCACGGCGCGTTCCCCGAGGGTGCGTGGTTGTTGTTCCGCACCGGCTGGGATCAGCACGATCACAGCGAGGAAGCGTTCCTCAACGCGGACGAGGCCGGTTCCCACACCCCAGGCTTCACGGTCGAATGCGCCCGCTACATGGCGGATGAGCTACCGATTTCGGGTATGGGCGTTGAGACTGTCGGGATCGATGCCGGCCGCGGCGGGGAACAGGACCCACCGTTCCCGGTGCACTACTATCTGCTGGGTGCGGATAAATACGGGATCACGTCGTTGAAGAACCTCGCGAAGCTACCAACAACTGGCTCGATGATCTGTGTGGCCCCGCTACCGATCGTGGGCGGCACCGGCTCCCCATGCCGTGTCTACACGTTCGTTGAGAAGTAAAACGAGCACGGCGAAGTAACGCCTCCGGTGCGAACTCGGCCCTGCCGTCACTGAGGTTGGGTGCCGGCGCTAAGGCATTGGAAGATTGAAGAAGTGGTTATGAACGTCGCTGAACAGGTCGCAGCCCTGCTGGCCCAGTTGGGTGTGGGGCACGCTTTCGGTGTGGTGGGTAGCGGTAATTTCGTGGTCACGAACGCGTTGAAAGCCCACGGGGTCCCGTTCACCGCGGCCCGTCACGAGGGCGGGGCGGCGAACATGGCGGACGCGTATGCCCGTGTTTCGGGCAAGGTTTCGGTGCTGAGCGTGCATCAGGGCTGTGGGCTGACGAACGCGACCACCGGGATCGGTGAGGCCGCGAAGTCCCGCACCCCGATGATCGTTCTGACCGGTGAGTCCGCGGCGAGCGCTGTGAGCTCTAACTTCGCGATGGATCAGGATGGGCTAGCGGAGTCGGTGTATGCGGTCTCGGAGCGGCTTCATTCTGCTGAGACGGTGGTGGACGATGTGGTGCGCGCCTATCGCACGGCGGTCAACGACCGCAGGACGGTGGTTTTGAACCTCCCGTTGGATGTTCAGGTTCAGCCCGCGTACGCTGATCAAGCCGGTCCGGCCCGCGCTGTTCCAGCCGCTGAGCGTCTACATCGGGCGGAACCTGTGCGGCCTTCGCGGGTGAGCGTTGCCGCGCTCGCGGAGCTGATCATTCGGGCGCAGCGCCCTGTGTTCGTTGCTGGGCGCGGCGCGAAGCACGCAGGTGGTGTGATCTCGCAACTGGCGGAGCATACGGGTGCGCTGTTGGCTACCTCGGCGGTTGTGAAGGGGCTTTTCAACGGCAAGGATTACAACCTCGGGATCTCCGGGGGATTCTCATCGCCTGTGACGGCCGAGCTCATCAGCAACGCGGATCTCATTGTGGGGTTCGGGTGCGCGATGAACATGTGGACCATGCGGCACGGAACCCTGATCAGCCCGGATGCGGCGGTGGTGCAGGTCGATTGTGAAGACGCCGCGCTGGGGCGTAACCGGCCCATTACGCTCGGGGTGCTCGGCGACACCGCCGAAACCGCCGCCGATGTGCTTGAGCACATCCGTGAACAGCACCCGGCACCTCGCACCGGCTACCGGACGCAAGCCAACCGCGAACTCATCGCTTCCCGCAGCTCGTGGGCGAGCGAACCCTACAGCGACTTGTCCACTGACGCCGGAACGCAAGCGCGCATCGACCCACGTACGTTGACCATCGAACTCAACAAGATCCTGCCTGCCGAACGCATCGTGAGCATCGATTCGGGTAACTTCATGGGGTATCCGAGCCAGTTTCTGGATGTTCCGGACGCTGACGGGTTCTGCTTCACGCAGGCTTTCCAGGCGATCGGGCTGGGGCTGGGCACCGCGATCGGCGCGGCGCTGGCCCGGCCGGACCGGATGCCGGTTCTGGGAACCGGGGATGGTGGATTCCATATGGCGATCGCGGAGCTTGAGACAGCGGTCCGGTTGCGGCTTCCGCTCGTGTGCATCGTCTATAACGATGCCGCATACGGAGCCGAGATCCACCACTTCAACGCGGACGGTTCAGAACCTGACATGTCCACGGTCACGTTCCCGGATACCGACATCGCGGCGATCGCCCGCGGTTTCGGAGCCGAAGGGGTTACGGTGCGTAGGGTCCAGGACCTCGCGGCGGTACGCGAATGGCTCGCTAGCGATCCTCAAGCGCCGCTCGTGATTGACGCGAAGATCGCATCGGACTCCGGGGCGTGGTGGCTCGCGGAAGCCTTCAAAGGCCACTGAGCTACCTCAGCCGCGGTGCTGTATAACCACTGAGTCACATAACCCACTGAGTTGCATAGCTTGCTGAGCTATATAACCTAGCGCGAAAGGATTTCGTTGTGCCGATAGATTTGCCGTTGGTCCCGTCCCCTGAGCGTCTTGAGCAGACGCTTCGGCAGGATGAGGACGGCTCGGTGGTTCGCCGCACGGTTTTGCCTTCAGGGGTTCGGATTCTGACGGAGCACATGCCGGCGGCACTTTCGGCTTCGGTGGGTTTCTGGGTGGGCGTGGGTTCCCGTGATGAGGCTGAAGGCCAATACGGTTCCACACACTTCTTGGAACACCTGTTGTTCAAGGGCACCCCGACCCGTTCGGCCTTCGATATTTCCTTGGCTTTTGACCGCGTGGGTGGGGAAGCGAATGCCGCAACCACCAAGGAGACCACGTGCTATCACGCCCGCGTTTTGGGTGAGGACCTGCCGATGGCGATCGAAGTCATCTCTGACATGGTGACCCAGCCCCTCCTGGACCACGAAGAAGCCGAACGGGAGCGCGGGGTCATCTTGGATGAGCTTGCGATGGATGCCGATGACCCGCTCTCAATGGCCCACGAGCAGTTCTCTCGGCTCATCTTTGGCGAGCATCCATTGGCCCGCCCCGTAGGCGGTACGCGTTCCGAGATCCGCGAACTCAAGGTTGCAGAGTTCCGTGACCACTACAACAAGTATTACTCCCCGGAAACGCTCGTGATCACGGCGGCGGGCGCGGTAGAGCACGATGAGGTGGTTCGGTTGGTTACCCAGGCCCTCAAAGACGGCGGCTGGGATCTAGAGACCGAACGCACGCCGATGCCGCGCCGCACCGGCGTGTACGGGGTAGAAGTGGACGCGCAGGCCCTGGCAACCCACGACGGTATCCCTGAGCCTGTTGAGGAGCTACGGGCAATGCCCGGCTCCCAGTCCGGTGTTTTCCGCATCTATAAAGACATCGAACAAGCCCAAGTGTTCCTGGGCGTTCCGGGCCTGCCCTCGGATTCAGAGAACCGCTTTGCGCTCTCGATCCTCTCCACGGTGCTAGGCGGGGGAATGTCCTCACGCCTCTTCCAGGAAGTGCGTGAACGCCGCGGACTCGCGTACTCAACGTTCGCGATGACCGCCGGCTATTCAGACACCGGGTTCTTCTCACTGTATGCCGGATGCGCTCCCGAAGACGCCGAAACCACGCTCACGGTCTTAGGGGAGCAGTTCGACCTCATCGCCGCTGCCGGCATCACCGAGGACGAACTCGACTGGGCAGTCGGCTCACTCGCCGGCCAATCCGTGTTGACCGGCGAGGACCACGGGCCACGCATGTCACGCCTAGCAGGAGCTGAACTCATGACCGGCCACTACGTAACCCTCGAAGAAACACTCGAGAAACTGCGGGCCGTAACCATCGATGAGGTCAAGGCGCTCGCCGCCCGTCTAGCCGCGCAACCGCGAACCGCCGTGATCCTCGCGCCCGAGGCTTTCATCGGCCAGGCCGGTGATCTAACTGAGCCCGGTGACGCCACTGCGCCCGGTTACGTCACTGAGCCTGATTACGTAACTGAGCCTGATTACGTAACGAGGGCCAGCGGCGCCGCCACCCGGTAACCTTAACGGCAACTGCGCTTTACAACTGCAGAATTAGGTTTCACGGGCAACCGTGTCAGGAGGAATCGTGGCTGAAAAGAACATGGCGAACGTCGAGAGCTTCGAGCTTGACCACACCGCGGTCAAGGCTCCCTATGTACGTCTCATCGCGGTAGAACACGGTCCTGAAGGCAACGGAACCATCTCCAACTTCGACCTGCGTTTGCTGCAACCCAACCACGAGGCGATCGACACCGCTGGCCTACACACCATCGAACACCTCTTGGCGGGTCTTCTGCGGACTCGCTTGGATGGCATCATCGACTGCTCTCCATTCGGATGCCGCACCGGCTTCCACCTCATCACGTGGGGCACCCCCAGCATCGAAGAAGTGGCCCGCGCGCTCAAGTCCTCACTTGAAGCGATCCGCGACACCGTCGAATGGGAAGACGTCCCAGGCACCACCGAAGTCTCGTGCGGTAACTTCAAAGACCACTCGCTGCACTCAGCGAAGGCCTGGGCAGAACGCATCCTGCGCGATGACTTCTCGCTCGACCCATTCGACCGCAGCGCCACGGTTTAGAAACGGCACAGTTTAGATACGGCACAGTTTAGATACTTCACCGTTCGAATACCGCATCGCATCAGAACACTAAAACCTCACTTTGGAGCAGCACATCGTGACTGACACGCAGACCACCTCGCCTCTCCGCGTAGCCGTTATCGGCGCCCGCGGGCGCATGGGATCCCAAGCCGTTGAGGCCGTCGGGAACGCACCGGATATGGAGGTGGTCGCACAGATCGGGCGAGGGGACTCGCTGGATGCGATGCTCGATGCGAACGCGACCCACATGGTGGATCTGTCCGTTCCATCAGCGACTGCCGATAAAGTCGCGTTCGCTATCGAACACGGGATCCACGCGGTTGTTGGCGCTACCGGCTGGGATGCCGACCGCCTCGCCGCAGTCCGCACCCAGCTTGAAGGTCAGCCGGAGGTTGGGGTTTTGATCGCCCCTAACTTCGCGCTCGGTGCCGTGCTTGCCGCACAGTTCGCCGCTCAAGCGGCACCGTATTTCGAATCGGTTGAAGTGATCGAGATGCATCACCCCGACAAGGTCGATGCGCCCTCCGGCACCGCGGACCGCACGGCCCGCATGATCGCCCAAGCGCGTGCCGAAGCCGGACGGGCACCAAGCCCCGATGCAACAGAAACCGACCCGCACGGAGCGCGCGGGGCCGTGGTCGACGACGTTCACGTCCACGCGGTGCGCCTACGCGGCCTCGTGGCTCATCAAGAGGTGCTACTGGGCGGTGAAGGCGAGATGCTCACGATCCGCCACGACTCTTTCGACCGTGTCTCCTTCATGTCTGGGGTCCTGCTCGGCTTGCGCACCGTCGCGCAACGGCCCGGGCTGACCCACGGGCTGGAAGGCTACCTCGACCTCGGCGCATAGAGGCAGGTATAGCGCAACACTATGAAAGCGAAAATCTTCACCGGCATCATCCTGGCCGTCTACATCATCTATCTCATCGCGTTCTTCGGGTCCGTGGTGAGGTTGTGGCAGACCGGCGAGCCGATCGGGATCGCGCTGGGTGCCGCGATCCTCGTGGTCCCGCTCATCGGCGTGTGGATCCTTGTACGCGAGGTCACGTTCGGCGCCACGACTGAGGCCATGGCCAAAGAACTAGAAGAGCAAGGCCTACTGCCACGCGATGACTTGCCGCGCATGCCGTCGGGGCGCATCGTTAAAGAAGCCGCAGACGAAGACTTCAAGAAATACGCGGCAGAAGCCAAAGAACATCCTGAGAGGTGGCAGTCCTGGCATCGGCTCGCGCTCGCATACGATGCGGCGGGGGATCGCCGGCGTGCCCGCGAATCCATGCGCACCGCCATATCGCTTCGCAAACAAGCCCGAAACAGCACAGACAGGTAACCTGGGAACCATGGCACTTCACACTGATCGTCCACGCTTCGGAACACTGCTGACCGCAATGGTGACGCCCTTCAAGGCCACCGGTGAGCTCGACCTTGACGCCGCGCGCGCCCTGGCCCGAAAGCTTGTTGACGACGGCTGTGACGGGCTGGTCGTGACCGGCACCACGGGCGAAACCTCGACATTGACTGACGAAGAGAACGTCGAAATGTTCAAGGCAGTCGTCGAGGAAGTCGGGGACCGCGCCGCTGTCGTGGCGGGCACCGGAACCAACGACACCCGCCACTCGATCAACCTCTCCCGCATGGCGAAAGAGGTCGGCGTTGACGGGCTGCTGCTGGTGACCCCGTACTACAACAAGCCATCCCAGGCAGGCATCCAAGCCCACTTCGAAGCCATCGCCGATGCGGTAGACCTACCCGTGATGCTCTATGACATCCCAGGCCGCTCCGTGAAACCCATCGAGACCGAAACGATCGTAGCGCTGGCCAAGCACCCCAACATCGTGGCCCTCAAAGACGCCAAGGGCGACCTCATGGAGACCACCAAGGTCATCGCCCGCACCGACCTTGACATCTACTCGGGTGAAGACGGGCTGACGTTGCCGTTGCTGGCGATCGGTGCGATCGGGCTTGTGTCCGTGACCGCGCACATCGCGGCTGCGCAATACCGCACCATGATCGACGCGGTCGCCAACGGTGATCTTGCGACCGCACGCAAAGCCCACGCGGACATCGACCCGCTCCAGCGTGGCATCATGAGCCATCTCCAAGGAGCCGTGGCATCGAAAACAGTTCTTCAGCGGCAGGGTGTCCTGCCGAGCGCTCACGTCCGCCTCCCACTCGTGGAGCCTACGGATGCTGAGCTCGCCCCCGTACTCGCAGACCTCGCGGAGGGCGGTCTACATCTATAGAAAGGCTTATCAACAGGATGACTGACACACCGACCATCGCGTTCGACGTCGACCGGAAGGTCTCAGCACCGCCTCAACTACCTAAGGGAACACTTCGCGTCTACCCACTCGGTGGGGTTGGCGAAGTGGGTCGTAACATGACCGTCTATGAAATGGACGGCAAGCTACTCATTGTTGACTGTGGGGTGCTCTTCCCGGAAGAAGAACAGCCGGGTGTGGATCTGATCCTGCCTGACATGTCCCATATTGAGGACCGTCTCGACGACGTGGTCGCCGTGGTCATCACTCACGGCCACGAAGACCACATCGGTGCTGTCCCGTACCTGTTGCGCCTCAAGCAAGACATCCCGTTGGTGGCTTCGCAGCTCACACTCGCACTCGTTGAAGCGAAGCTGCAGGAACACCGCATCAAACCGTTCACGTTGCAGATCCGTGAGGGCGATGTCGAACAGTTCGGGCCTTTCGAGGTCGAGTTCGCGGCCGTGAACCACTCGATCCCGGATTCGATGGCGGTGCTGGTGCGCACCAAGGCCGGTAACGTGTTCCAGACCGGTGACTTCAAGATGGACCCGTTGCCGCTCGATGGGCGGGTCACTGACCTGCGGGCCTTCGGACGTTGGGGTGAAGAGGGTGTGGACCTCATGGTCCCTGACTCAACCAACGCGGAAGTCCCGGGCTATACCCCAACTGAACGCAACATTCAGCCGGTGCTGGATAACGCGATCGCCAAAGCCGATCAGCGCGTGATCGTCGCCTCTTTCGCATCGCACGTGCACCGCGTCCAGCAGGTTGTCAACGCCGCCGCGAAGGCCGGCCGCAAGCTGTGCCTGGTGGGGCGTTCGATGGTGCGGAACATGACGATCGCATCCAAGCTGGGATACCTCGATATCCCCGAAGGGATGCTAGTCGATTTCAAGAACGTGGATAAGATCCCGGACCACCAGATCGTGCTGATGTGCACCGGTTCCCAGGGCGAACCGATGGCGGCGCTGTCCCGCATGGCCAGCGGGGATCACAAGATCTCACTGGACTCCGGGGACACCGTGATCCTCGCGTCCTCTTTGATCCCAGGTAACGAGACTTCGGTCTTCCGCCTCATGAACGCCTTGCAGTATCGCGGGATCAACGTGATCCACAAAGGCAACGCGAATGTGCACGTATCCGGCCACGCCTACGCCGGTGAACTCCTGACGGTCTACAACGTGGTTCAGCCGTGCCACGTGATGCCAGTCCACGGCGAGCCGAAGCATCAGCTCGCTAACGCGAAACTCGCTCACGCCACGGGTGTCCCGGTAGAGAACCTGTTGCTGGCGAACAACGGAACGGTCGTTGACATTACCGATGGCGTTCCAAGCATCACGGGTCAGCTTGATGTCAGCTACGTATATGTGGACGGGACGCACGTGGGCATGGTCACCGAAGACGACCTCAAGGACCGCATGGTCTTGTCCAAGGAAGGCTTCGTCTCCGTCATCAGCGTTGTGGACCGTAAGACCCAGAAGATCATCCAGGGCCCAGACATCGTGGTCCGCGGTGTTGCTGAGACCGCAAAAACGTTCGAGGTCATCAAACCGAAGATTGCATCCGCGCTGGAAGAAGCGATGCGGGATAAGCCGGATCACACCCAGCATCAGCTGCAGCAGGTCGTGCGGCGTGTGATCGGTTCCTGGGTTGGGCGTAAGCTACGCCGCCGTCCGATGATCGTGCCCGTGGTCGTCGAAGTATAGGCGCTGCTTAGGCCGGTAACGGTGTCGGTTGCCTCTCTTGTAGCGCCTGCGGCGTATCCTGGAATCTATGGCGACCCGTACTTCCCCCGGATCGCAGCGTTCTTCCTCGTCTTCAAAGAGCAGAAGCAAGCGCTCCGGTAGCAAAGAAACCACGGAATTGAACGCGGAATCCAGTGAGATCCCCGCGCCGCTCCGTGCCATCCAACGTGCCTGGTCCAGCCTCGGCGGGATCATCGGCGCTGGTGTCCGTCAGCTCGGTGAACCCGTGCAACTGGAGCCGGGGACGCGGCGCGACGGCAAAGCCCTCACGTGGCTGGTTCTCGCGCTGATTGTTGCGCTCGTTGAATGGTGGGGGCTGCGTTCCGTACCTGTTTTCGGTACCTACACCCACGCCGCTGTTGGTGGGCTGTTCGGCGTCATGGCTGTCGCCCTGCCGGTGGTTTTGTTCATCTCCGCGATCCGGTTGTTCCGCCGCCCAACTGACCACTCGGTTAACGGCCGCATCAGCATCGGCTTCTTGCTTGCGCTGATCACTGGCGCTGGTATCGCTCACGTTACGACGGGCCGCCCGGAGCTTGATGGCCCGTTCGAGATGTTGTGGGCTGGCGGGGGATGGGTCGGCTGGTTCGTTGGTGAACCGCTCGCGGCGCTACTCACCGAGGGCGGCGCGGTCGTCGTTTTGTGCCTCGTGGGCATCTTATCGCTGCTGATCATCACGGGAACCCCGGTGAAGAAGGTCCCTGAACGGATTGTGGGCCTCTACCGGCTGCTCATGATCGGTCATGAAGACCCTGAACATGATGTGAGTGGGGACCGCGACGGCCACGATCAGTCCTATCTCTACGATGCTGAACGCCGCGAAAAAGAGAAGAATAAGCAGGCTGGAAAGAGTAAGAAGTCCCGCAGGTCTTTGTTTGGGCGTAAGAAAGACGCCGAAGCCGATGCGGAGGCACTTGAGCCTGGAAACTCGAGCGAGGCCTACGAAAGCCCCGTGATCCACGACGGCGCTGAAACCGATGGCGCTGGAGCCGATGCGGCAAATGGCGGCTCGGCGGATGCGACCGAGGCGATCACCCCGCCTCCCGGCGTGCGTCGCCCTACCCGGGATGAAAAGCGCCGCGCCAAGCTCATGCGTGATGCCGGTGTCTATAACGTTGAGGAGCACGGTGGGGCAGGAACCCCTTCCGAGGAGAACAACACCGCGAACCACGATGCGGCGAACGCTGATCCTGACGCAACCACGGTGATCAACCGCGGCGATGCAGACGTGCGCACGCAAGCCATCGACATGACCGGTGCCCCAGCGGCAGGTGCGGGTGTTGCACCGACTGCGCAGCCTGAGAGGCCCATGCCTGAGCCGTTGCCGCAGCGCACCGAACAGCTCGAGCTCTCCGGGGACGTCGCGTACACGCTGCCACCGAGCGAATACCTGCCGGCTGGCCCGCCGGCCAAGGAACGGTCTGAGGCCAACGACAAGGTTGTGCATGCGCTGCAGGAAACCTTGCGCGAATTCAAGGTTGACGCTGAAGTCACGGGCTTCTCGCGTGGCCCGACTGTGACCCGCTACGAGATCGAACTCGCCCCGGGCACCAAGGTTGAGCGCGTCACGAACCTGTCGAAGAACATCTCCTATGCCGTGGCTTCCTCGGATGTGCGCATCCTCTCGCCGATCCCGGGTAAGTCCGCGATCGGTATTGAGATCCCGAACACGGATAAGGAAGTCGTATCCCTCGGCGATGTTTTGCGTTCCAACGCGGCCCGCCGCACTGATCACCCGATGGTCATGGGCGTGGGTAAGGATGTTGAGGGCGGGTTCGTTGTAGCGAACATGGCGAAGATGCCTCACATGCTCGTGGCAGGTGCCACCGGTGCTGGTAAGTCCTCGTTCATCAACTCGCTCATCGTGTCCTTGCTCATGCGGGCAACCCCGGATGATGTCCGGCTTGTGCTGGTTGACCCTAAACGTGTTGAGCTCACCGCGTATGAGGGTGTTCCGCACCTGATCACCCCGATTATCACGAACCCTAAGAAGGCTGCTGAGGCGTTGCAGTGGGTTGTGAAGGAGATGGACACCCGTTACGACGATCTAGCGAACTTCGGTTTCAAACACGTCGATGACTTCAATAAGGCGGTGCGTGCAGGCAAGGTGACTCCGCCTGCCGGTTCTAAGCGGGTCATTAAGCCGTATCCGTATCTGTTGGTGATTGTCGATGAGCTCGCTGACCTCATGATGGTGGCCCCGCGCGATGTTGAAGATTCGATTGTGCGTATCACCCAGCTCGCTCGTGCCGCGGGTATCCACCTCGTGTTGGCGACCCAGCGTCCGTCGGTGGATGTTGTCACGGGCCTCATCAAGGCGAACGTGCCTTCGCGTATGGCGTTCGCTACCTCCTCGGTCACCGACTCCCGTGTGGTGTTGGATCAGCCGGGTGCAGAGAAGCTGCTGGGCCAGGGTGACGCTCTGTTCTTGCCGATGGGTAAGTCCAAGCCGATTCGTGTCCAGGGCGCGTGGGTTACAGAGTCCGAGATCCACAGGGTCGTTGAGCATGTCAAGGGCCAGCTGAGCGCGCACTACCGCGAGGATGTGGTCCCGGAGACCCAGAAGCGTGAGATCGACGCGGACATCGGTGATGACCTCGAAGACTTGCTGCGCGCTGTCGAGCTCGTGGTGACCTCGCAGTTCGGTTCGACCTCGATGCTGCAGCGTAAGTTGCGCATCGGGTTCGCGAAGGCCGGTAGGCTCATGGACCTCATGGAGTCCCGCGGCGTGGTCGGCCCATCCGAAGGCTCCAAGGCCCGCGATGTGCTGGTCAAACCTGAGGACCTTCCGCAGGTTGTTGCCGCGATCAACGGAACACCGGCGCCGGAGACCCCGGATGCCCAGCAACAGGCGCTAGCCGATGAAGCCGCCTATAACCATGCACCAACTCAAGCGAGCGAGGCGGGGGAGAACACCGCATCGAGCGCAGGGGCGGGCGCAGGTGCAGGCGGTGCTGGCGGCGGATACGCTGGGGACACGTGGCACGACGATGACGACGAGGAGTCCGAAGACGCATGGTCGCTGACAGGCCGGTAACCGGGGCAGGCCCACACGCGGGGCAGGCTTCGAGCTGGAACATCGCGAACATCCTGACCGGGATGCGGATTCTGCTGATCCCTGTATTCGTGGTGTTCATCGTCCTGGATGCCGCGAACTATGGCGCGTGGCGTTGGTGGGCGGTCGCGGTGTTCGTGGTCGCGACCCTCACCGACTGGCTTGACGGTGCGCTTGCGCGCAGCATGAACCTCGTGACGGATTTCGGTAAGATCGCCGATCCGATTGCGGACAAGCTGCTCATGGCGGTTTCGCTCATCAGCTTGAGTGTGTTGGGGGATCTGACATGGTGGATCACCGCGATCATCCTGGTGCGTGAGATCGGTGTGACCGTGATGCGGTTCTGGGTCATCAAATACGGTGTGATCGCGGCGAGCCCGGGCGGGAAGATCAAGACGGTCGCGCAAATGTTGGGCACGTTCATCCTGCTGTTGCCGACCGCCCATTTTGTGCACGGTGTGTGGTGGGCCGGTTTCCTGGTCATGCTGATTGCCGCCGCATTGACGCTGTGGTCCGCGATCGACTACGTGCGCCAGGCCGCTGCGTTGTATAAGAACCGTGAACGGTAGTGGTCACAGCGTGCGAGTGGATCAGCAAGGAAGGTGACTACGATGCGGGACGCAACAATGCTGGTGCGCGGACTTGAGCGCGCCGGGCTGAGCATCGCTACGGGGGAGTCGCTGACGGCTGGTTTGGTTGCCAGCCGCATCGCCGATGTCCCTGGTGCCTCCGCCGTGTTGCAGGGCGGGGTGGTCGCTTATCAGGTGAGTGTCAAACGCGACGTTTTGGGTGTGGATGCGGGCCTTTTGGAGCGTCATGGCCCGGTGCACCCGGAGGTCGCTGAGCAGATGGCGGTCGGTGCCGCACGAGCCTGCGGGGCGCGCATCGGGGTATCCACCACGGGTGTGGCAGGGCCTGAACCCCACGGAGGACATGCGGCCGGGACGGTGTATATCGGTTGGGCGGTTCTCAACGAGGCCGGGTCCGAGATTCAAGCTCAGGGGCATGAGCTGTTGCAGCTGGAGGGGGACCGCGCAGCGGTGCGGAACGCGACCGTGGATGCCGTGCTGGCGCAAGGTGAACGTATCCTCGCTGCTTCCTGACAACTTCCTGATGATTAGGCCGTTTGGGAACAAACAGGGTCTGAACCTGGTTACGCTTAATGTCCGATCTTCTTTCGAGCAGTTCACACGAGTAGTTCACGCAAGCACACCACGCAAGCGGTTCAAGAACAGTTCAGATGGCTGAAGATATGCAAACCGCAAGGAGAAGCGAGATTTCAATGAACCGACAGCCCACCCATGTAAACGGAATTACCCGCTGGGCGGGCGTGGAAGACAACCCTTCCAAAAAGGCTGAGGCAGTTCGCCGCCCCGTTGTCCTGCGACAAGAGATTGGCGAGGTCCTTCGCCAGATCCGCCAGCAGCAGGGCCGCACACTTCGCGAAGTATCTCACTTGGCTCGTGTATCGCTCGGCTACCTCTCCGAGGTAGAGCGTGGCCAGAAGGAAGCCTCGAGTGAGCTTCTAGCATCGATCGCGGCCGCACTTGAAGTTCCGCTCGCCGTTGTATTGCGTGAAGTCACGCAGCGCATCGCGCTCATGGAGGGCCTGATCGACGGCAGCTCCGTGCCAGACACTATCCCTGCAGAGTTCTACGAACACGGCGGCGTGTCCGTTCCAGACGCCCTGCCAGAAGACTTCGGCACCGTTACTTCTGCCTAAAGGGTTAATTCTGCCTAGGTGCCTCGGCCTAAGCACTACTTACATTCACGGGTGAGGGCGGATCCATTGCGGATCCGCCCTCACCTGTTTGTTGGTTGTTCGGAACTGACCACTCCAGTGTTAGCTTTTCTGGCTTGTTAGCCGTTCCGACTTTTAGCCGTCCCAGGGCGTGTCGCGTAAGGGGAGGTCGCGCCCCAGCCAGCGGGACTCGGGAACATCCTTGGCGCGGCACAGAGCAAGCCATACGGTCTTCGGTTCGAAGCCGGCCTCGAGGGCGTCAGCGGCGGTGAGACCGTCGCATTCGGTCAGGGCCATCGTGAGCATGAGGTGCTCACCGGCGGCCTCGCCGAACTCTTCTGTAACCATCCGGTGGAAATCGCTCAAACGCATACCAGGATCCTCTCACGCGAAAGCCATGAGTCAGTGACACGCTTCGATGTATTCGAATGTGTGTTCGAAATCCGTTATCCTTATTCACGGTATCCACAGCCGGAACATGGGCGGAAGTTGTGCACATTGCGGGCCTGTCAGGAACAAACTGTCAGACCCCCGTCCTAGGCTAAAAACAGTTACACAACGAATAACTAGCTTCCTAACCACAAGTATTGAGCTTCCCAAGCACACAGTTGCTACCCGGGCCGCCCCGGGCAGTGACACACAGATCCGAGAGGACTTCAGATGGCAGCACAGGACCGCGAGAAAGCACTGAATCAGGCTCTCGCCCAAATTGACCGGCAGTTCGGTAAGGGCGCGGTGATGCGCCTGGGTGATGAGACCAAGGCACCGATTGAGACGATCTCGACCAGCTCGATCGCCCTCGACGCCGCACTTGGCATTGGTGGTTTGCCGCGCGGCCGCGTCGTGGAGATCTACGGCCCGGAATCCTCCGGTAAAACCACTGTCGCGCTTCACGCGGTTGCTAACGCGCAGCGCAACGGCGGGATCGCCGCGTTCATTGACGCGGAGCACGCACTTGACCCGGTGTACGCCGCCAAGATCGGTGTGGACACGGACGCTCTCCTGGTTGCACAACCGGACACGGGTGAGCAGGCCCTGGAGATCATGGACATGCTCGTCTCCTCGGGCACGATCGACATCGTGGTGATCGACTCGGTTGCGGCACTTGTTCCGCGTGCGGAAATCGAAGGTGAGATGGGTGACTCCCACGTTGGTTTGCAGGCACGCTTGATGTCCCAGGCGCTGCGTAAGATCACCGGCCGCCTCGCTCAGACCAAGACGACCGCGATCTTCATTAACCAGCTGCGTGAAAAGATCGGTGTCTTCTTCGGTTCCCCAGAAACCACCACGGGTGGTAAAGCGCTGAAGTTCTATGCTTCGGTCCGTGTTGATGTTCGCCGCATCGAAACCCTCAAGGACGGCGCTAACCCGGTGGGTAACCGCACACGTGCCAAGATCGTGAAGAACAAGATGGCTCCGCCGTTCAAGCAGGCAGAGTTTGACATCCTCTATGGTGAAGGTATTTCCCGTGAGGGTGGACTGCTGGACATGGGTGTCGAGAACAGCCTGGTCAAGAAGTCCGGTGCCTGGTACACCTATGACGGCGATCAGCTGGGCCAGGGTAAAGAGAACGCACGCCGCTTCTTGAAGGACAACCCGGATCTAGCCGATGAGCTGGAACGTCAGATCCGCATCAAGCTGGGCATTGATGAGGATCCGGAAGCTGAGAACGAAGCCAACCTGAAGGCTGTTCCTAAGGCATGAGCCGCACCCCGGATACGTCCGGGAACTCAGGAGAGAATCCTGCCGGACTGAGTGACGAAAAGCTTGCCGAGCGCCAGCGCCTCCAAAACCTTTTGGGCCTGGTGCCGGCAAGCTCACTCAGCCAACCCGCAGAGAATGGAGCGGAGGCCAAGCCCACTCGCTCGGACAACCGCTCGACGTTGGGGAAATCCGCCCGCTCAAAGAAGTGCAAAGCTAAGTCGGCGTCGATCCAGCAGCTGCAACGGCAACTCAAAGCGTTGCGTGAACAGCGCCGCGAACGCGAACACCAGCCACTGACCGGCGGCTCGGCACCCGCATTCGGCCGAACACAGACCGACGAAGACGGGACAGGCACCAAATACGCCAACGGGGCAGCTGCGAACATCAACGCGGGAACGGCCGAGGCTCCGGTGCCGGAATGGCTCAACACGGACGCCGAGGTTCCAGAGTGGATGCTCGGTGACCTGCCGGATGACGTGCTCAACCTCATCGAAGCAGGGGAGACTCTCAACGCACCCGGTGGCGAGCCCCCTAGCAACGAGGAAGCCTCCGAACCAGCCGAAGAATTGACCAGCGAGCAGGCTGAACGCCTGTGCCGGGAGACGGCGTTGCGCCTGCTTTCAACACGGGCTCGTTCACGGTATGAAATCGAAGAGAACCTACGGCGCAAGGAGCTTCCAGAGGACGCCATCGCACACGTCATGGACCGTTTCGAGGAAGTCGGCCTGATCGATGATGAAGCGTTCGCGCACGCGTGGGTGGAATCCCGCAACAGGTCGAAAGGTTACGCATCAGCACGCCTATCCCAAGAGTTGCGGCGCAAGGGGATCGGCGAAGAACACATCGCCGCGGCCCTTGAACAGCTCAACAGTGACGATCTTCGAGCTCAAGCAGAACAGCTTGCACTCAAACGCCTGGGACACAGCGACCTCCCGCCAGACCGCTACGGGCCAGACCGTAAGGAACGCGAGAAAGTCATGCGCCGCATCGTGAGCCACCTCCAGCGGAAAGGCTACGCGCCCGGCATGTGCATGGCTGCAACCCGTGCCGCGATGCAACGCCACGACAGCGGCGAACGCGGCTAGAAGGGCCCATTCGCAGCAACCACCGAACCAGCCGCAGCGCGCCAATCTGCACCAGGGTGTTAGCCGATGATTCGGCGCATGAAACCAATGCACCGTTGCTGTAGGGCCTCAACTCGCTGGGACCTGAACAGTTCAGGGTCGAGCGCGCCCTCCATCGGGGTCGGTAGCCGCCGCGCGTACTCGTTACAATGGAAGTCCTCGTGGATCAGGGTCGCAACCGAGTTACCGGAACGGCCAGCATCCCCGGCGCGCCGGGCCGAGAACATTCGCACACCAGCCAGCTCGGTCACATCACGACATAGCGCGCACACGCCATGAACCCCAGGGGTGTGGGTCGGCCTCAACACAGCACCGCGCAAGACCCCATCCACCTCAACAACGAGGTAGGCGCGCGTGCGGTCCCGCTGGTCCCGCCACCCTAGAAACTCCATGGCCTCCCAGTGATACTCAGCCAACGGGAACGGAGGTACGGCACCGGCAGCCTCACGGCGCGTCGCATTCACAAAACAACCAGCCAACGCTTCCGCACTCACAGCCTGCACAGACGTTCCTCCTTTTCAACAGCCACAGGTACCGAAACAGCCCACGGTTACCGACTCACCATGTTACGTGCCCCGCTCGTTAGACTAGACGGGTGACTTCAACCCCAATGACTGCTTCAAACTCAGCAACCGAACACCACACTGACGGTGCGCAACACACGGCGCGCACCTACCAGGTCAACACGTTCGGGTGCCAGATGAACGTCCACGATTCCGAACGGATCGCGGGCCTGCTTGAAACCGCAGGCATGGTTCCGGTTGAGCCCGGCACAGATGAGGGTGATGCCGACGTCGTTGTGTTTAACACGTGCGCGGTACGTGAAAACGCGGACAATAAGCTCTATGGCCACCTCGGTATGCTCAAGGCCGCGAAAGATGAGAACCCTGATCTGCAGATCGCGGTGGGCGGGTGTCTTGCACAGAAGGACCGTGACACCATCGTCAAGCGTGCCCCGTGGGTCGATGTGGTGTTCGGAACCCACAACGTCGGCTCCTTGCCGGTGCTGCTCGAGCGGGCACGCCATAACAAAGAAGCCCAGGTTGAGATCCTTGAAGCGCTCGAGGTTTTCCCATCCACTCTGCCGGCTAATCGGGAGTCTCATTCCGCGGGCTGGGTTTCGATCTCGGTGGGATGTAACAACACGTGCACGTTCTGCATCGTGCCGTCCTTGCGCGGTAAAGAGAAGGACCGCCGCCCGGGGGAGATCCTCGCCGAAGTCCAGGCGCTGGTTGATGACGGCGCGATCGAGGTGACCCTGCTGGGTCAGAACGTGAACTCTTACGGCGTTGAATTCGGTGACCGGCAGGCGTTCTCCAAACTGTTGCGGGCATGCGGTGAGATCGAAGGCCTCGAAAGGGTCCGTTTCACCTCGCCACACCCTGCGATGTTCACTGACGATGTGATTGAGGCGATGGCTGAAACCCCGAACGTCATGCCGCAGCTTCACATGCCGTTGCAGTCCGGTTCGGACAAGGTCCTGAAGGATATGCGGCGCTCGTACCGTTCCAAGAAGTTCCTCGGGATCCTGGAGAAGGTGCGTGAGCGTATGCCGCACGCGGCGATCACCACCGACATCATCGTAGGCTTCCCGGGTGAAACCGACGATGACTTCGAAGAGACCATGCGGGTTGTCGAGCAGTCCCGTTTCCATCAGGCGTTCACGTTCCAGTATTCGCCGCGGCCGGGAACCCCGGCGGCCGAATACGAAAACCAGGTCCCTAAAGACGTGGTGCAGGAACGCTTCGAGCGCCTCGTTGCACTCCAGGACCGTATTTCTGCCGAAGAAAATCAGAAGCTGCTCGGCACCACGGTTGAGCTGATTGTCGCTGACGAAAAGGGCCGCAAAGCCGAAGAGACGGGCAGGCTCGCGGGCCGCGCCCAAGACCAGCGGCTCGTGCACTTCTCTGTTCCGGAAGGCGGTCAAACCCCTCGCCCAGGCGATGCCGTGACCGTGCCGATCACTCACGCTGGATCCTTCCACTTGCTCGCTGACCCAACCCTGGAGCAGTACAGTGTCCGCCGCACCCGCTCCGGGGACGCGTGGGAGCGCGCACAAGCAGATTCGTGCTCGCCAGGCGGTAGCGCGAACGGCAAGGGTGTTTCGCTCGGCATGCCGAGCCTGCGCCCGCAAGCGTAGACAACCGCACTACAGTGAACCCGAACCCTGTGATCGCGGTGGTCGGACCGACCGGCACCGGTAAATCCGAGCTCGCCCTCGAGCTGTGCCACATGCTCGATGGAGAAGTGGTCAACACGGATGCGCTGCAGTTCTATCGCGGCATGGACATCGGTACAGCCAAGCTTCCTGTTGCGCAGCGGCAGGGGATCGAACACCATCTGCTCGACATCATGGACGTGACTGAGGAAGCCTCGGTTGCGGTGTTCCAACAGCAAGCCCGCGATGCGATCGCTGAGATCCAGGCGCGCGGGAGGACCGCTGTGCTGGTAGGTGGTTCTGGGCTGTATGTGCGCGCGGTTTTAGATGAGATCGAGTTCCCGCCCACCGATCCGGAGGTCCGCGCCGAAATCGAGGAGTGGGCTGATGCGCGTAGCGCCGAGGAGGTCCGCGAGGCTCTGCGTGCAGTCGATCCGGCGAGCGCTGAGAAAATCACTGACGTGCGCCGCATGATCCGCGCGCTTGAAGTCCACCGCATCAGCGGCCGCGCATTCACCTCGTTCATGCCGCAACGCATCTATCACCAGCCCACCGTCCAGGTGGGGCTTGACCTTGACCCGACTGTCCTCAACGAGGCCCTCTTGCAGCGGGTCCACCGGATGTATCAAGCCGGCTTGCTGGATGAGGTCCGCGAGCTCATCACGCACGGCCTGCGGGAAGGCCGGACCGCATCGGCCGCTATTGGGTATAAACAAGCGCTCGCCGTGCTCGATGGCCAGATGAGCCAGGACGAAGCGATCGAGAGCACCCACATCGCCACGCGGCAGTTCGCCAAGCGGCAGAGAACATGGTTCCGTGCTGATCCGCGCGTCAAGCATTACGATGCCGGCGCCGGCGCGCGCGAGATCGCCCGGGCATTCGTTGCCGAAGCCATCCCGGAGGCTCTCTAGGTTCCCGCGGACGCGGGACGACGCTCGGTAGGCTGGGGTCATGGTCGATCCGCTCTCGAATGACGTCCCGGTGAGCCTTGCCGGTGCGAGTTTTGCCCGCGTCACCGCGGGCGCTGTCCCGTTTCTGATCAGCACGGCAGCGACCGTGAGCGAAGCCGAAGCGCAATGGCTGTGCGACGGCTCCGCCGGGCTCGGTGCGGCAGGCGTGATTACGGTATCTCAACAAGGGGACAGCGGAGGAGCTAATACTGGCGCATGGCACTGCGTTCTGACGGGGGCATCAGGGGCCCCGGTTCTTGAGCTTGAGCCCGATGCGGCACTAGCGGTGGCCGCCTACCTCGACGAGGCTGGCCAGCTGGGCGCGGGCACGCGGCTCGAATTCGGCTCGGGTGAGGAATACGTGGTCTCGCGTTCGCGGGGTAACTATAAGGTCGCTGGGGTGCGGTGGTCATTCGCGTTCCCGCAGCAGGCCCAAGCAGAAGCCAGTGACGGCACGGTCCAAGCTGAGGGTGTACCGGTGGCCCGTCCGTGCCTCACGATGACCATTGGCGCTCCGGTTTCGGTGGTTGCGCTCGCGGATGTGTCCGAGCTTGACCGGCTACGTTTGGATGGGCGCGGCCCGCAGTTGGATTCCGAGGTGCTTGAGCGTTCGTCGACGAACTTTGTGGTTCCGCATGATCCGCTGGTCGATCGCGGTATCGCTGCGGTGTCGATGCGTTTCTATCATGCGCACGATGCGTTAGCAGGCAACAGCGGCGACACTGACAACATCAGTACGGCAGGGCGGCGGCTTTCGCGCGAATACGGTTCGAGTGTGGCCGCTGCGGTCGCGGGATCGGTTGCGTTCCAGTACTGGGCAGGCTCCGGTAGGGACATCGCGGAAGGCTGGGCGGTGAACCAGCCATCAGCGCTCGTGGGGGTTCGGCTCGAGCCGGGGTCCGCATCGAACGCCTCCGGAACAGCGCAGGCAACGGGGCCTGCGCGCGTCATCGCGAAGATCCAGCTGCGCTAGCCCCATTCAGCTGCGTTAGCCTCATAAAGCCGAGCTCGCGGTTCAAGCCGGGCGGGCCACGCGCAGAATCCGGAACTCTTTCTTTCTCGCGTAGCGTTCAACGCTCCACTCTTCAGGCAGGTTTTCGGCAAGCCACTTCTGTAGGGAATCTGAGCCGAGGTTTTTCTGGACCACAAGATACGCCTCGCCGCCCGGGTTGAGGCGCGGAAGCCACGTCATGAGGATCTCGTGCAGCACCTGCTTACCCACGCGGATCGGTGGGTTGGACCAGATGAGGTCGAAACTTACATCAGCCGGCACAGCCTCTGGTGTGGACACCGTGACGTTACGAGCGCCGGCATCGGCCGCGTTGAGGCGAGCCAGATCCATCGCGCGTTCGTTGACATCGACACCCCACACCTCCGCCTGTGGAGAAGTCAGCGCGAGCGTGAGCAAGATGGGTCCCCAACCACAGCCGATGTCGAGCATCGTTCCGTGGGCCCGCGGACTAGGAGCTTCATCCAATAAAATCTGGGTTCCCTTATCCACACCGGCGGGGCTGAAAATGCCCGAAGCGGTATGAACGTCAAGCTCGCGGTCAGCCAGAGAAACCGTGATGCGCTTGCGTGCCTCGGGAGTCACCGGTTCCGCTGTGAAGTAATGCTCGGCCATGGAACACAAGCCTAACCGAGGCACAGGGCCGCAGCTGGGTCGCTGCGGCACGGTCGCTATGGTACTGGCGCTACGGCAGGGTCGCGACGATACCGGCGCTACGGTCTAGCTGAGCCCGCTACAGCTTAGAATGGTGGGGAGCCCGCAGGCCGCGGGACCACGCAATGTCAGGAGACCATGACCGAGCACCGCAACACCGACCCCCACCCGCCTTCACAGCAGCGGCCTTCACAGTATCAACCTTCACGCGAGGGAACTCCGCACAAGAGCACACTGGAGCACGAACGCGAGATCCAAGCGACGATCCAGCGGATCCTCGCCGCTGACCGTGAACGTGAGATTCTTGCGGGGCGTCGCGATGCCGAGAAAAGCAACGCTGCACCAGCAGGGACTGAAGCGCTCCACACTGAGGAAGGCGCAGGGAACCACGCGGCGGATGAACACGCGGAGGATGAAGCAGGGGAGCCGGGTGGACCTCGGCAACGTGGCTCTTTCTTGCAGTTCGGTCAGGCTCAAGCACTCGATACAGGCCAGGCTGAACATTCGCGTTTCGATGGTCTGCAGCAAGACCTTGAGGAACGCCGCGCTACTCGCCGCGTCCAGGGCCTCTCGACAGAACTTGAAGACATTTCCGAGGTCGAATACCGTCAGCTTCGCCTCGAGCGCGTCGTGTTGGCCGGTCTGTGGTCAGACGGCACCGCGGAACAAGCTGAAAACTCGCTCCGTGAGCTCGCGGCGCTCGCCGAAACCGCTGGCTCGGAGGTCCTAGACGGCGTGATCCAGCGCCGCGTGAAGCCAGACCCGGGAACGTATTTCGGTTCGGGTAAGGCAACCGAGTTGCGTGACATTGTGACGGCGGTCGGCGCGGACACCGTGATCGTGGACAGCGAGCTCGCGCCCTCTCAACGCCGTGGCCTCGAAGACGTCATCAAGGTCAAGGTCATCGACCGTACCGCTCTGATCCTGGATATTTTCGCCCAGCACGCTAAGTCCCGCGAAGGTAAAGCCCAAGTCGAGTTGGCTCAGCTCGAATACCTCTTGCCGCGGCTTCGCGGCTGGGGTGAATCGATGTCGCGGCAGGCCGGCGGCCAGGTCGCCGGTGGTGCCGGGATTGGTTCGCGTGGCCCGGGTGAAACGAAGATCGAGCTGGATCGCCGCCGCATTCGCAACCGCATGGCCAAGCTGCGCCGCGAGATCAAAGCGATGAAGCCGGCACGCGAAGCCAAGCGCGCCAACCGTAAGCGTCACTCGGTGCCGTCTGTGGCCATCGTCGGGTACACCAACGCCGGCAAGTCCTCGCTACTCAACCGGCTCACCGACGCCGGGGTCCTGGTGGAGAACGCTCTGTTCGCTACCCTGGACCCGACTGTGCGTTCAGCGCAGACCCCTGACGGCATCGGCTACACCCTCACAGACACGGTCGGTTTCGTGCGCAACCTGCCAACCCACCTTGTGGAGGCGTTCCGTTCAACCTTGGAAGAAGCCGCGGATGCCGACGTGCTGCTTCACGTGGTCGATGCCTCCCACCCGGACCCGATATCGCAGATCCAAGCGGTGCACGAGGTGCTCGCGGACATTGAGGCGGACTGCCCTGAGCTCATCGTGCTGAACAAGGCGGACCTCGCTGACGCGCATACGCTGGCTCAGTTGCGCCGCAACCATCCTGACCACGTTGTGGTCTCTGCCCGCACGGGCCAGGGCATCGACGAGCTCAAAGAAAAGATCTCGCGCACTATCCCGCGCCCGCACACCGAAGTGCGCGCCTTGATCCCATACACCGAAGGCGACCTGGTGGCGCGCCTGCACGGTCAGGACGCCGAGCTGCTCGAGCTTGAACACGTCGAAGACGGGACACGGATCCACGCGCTAGTCCGCCCCGATCTCGTTGATGCGCTTGCACCGTACGCGCGGACTAACGATGCGCAAGCCCACACGGCCGATGAAGCCCAGGCCGAGGCGTCCGAAGAGGCGAACGAATGAGCCAGGACGTTTCGGCTGGGTCCGAGCGAGAAAGCACCGCTGCATCTGAAACGGATGTCGCATCGGAGGCTTCAACTGAGTCGGGTGAGCCCGCCGTTGAAGAGGTTGAGCGTCTGCTGACCACGGCGGTGGACAAGATGGGTGGGCAGCGCCGCGATGGTCAGCATGAGATGGCGCATGCGGTTGCGCACGCTCTGTCCACGGGTACGCACCTGCTGGTGCAGGCCGGGACCGGCACGGGTAAGTCGATGGCGTACTTGATTCCTGCGATCCGGCACGCGATCGAGGCGGATAAACCTGTAGTGGTTGCCACCGCAACGTTGGCGTTGCAGTCCCAGGTTGTGGGGCGCGATGTTCCGCGGCTTCTGAAGGCTCTGGAAGATGAACTTCCGCGGCCGGTGGACGTCACCCTGCTCAAGGGGCGGAACAACTATGCCTGCAAATATAAGCTCTCTGGCGGGTATCCGGAGGATGAGGACGCGGGCTCGCTTTTCGATGCGTCCCTGGCAGACCCGAATGCGGCCGAGGACGGCCCGACTTCGCCTTTGGGCCAGGAGATCATGCGCATCCGGAAGTGGGCTGAAGAGAGCGAGACAGGGGACCGGGATGAGCTGATCCCTTCGGTTTCGGATAGGGCGTGGCGGCAGGCTTCGGTGTCCTCGCTTGAATGTCTGGGCACCCAGCATTGCCCTATGGCGGAGGAATGTTTCACGGAGCGTGCCCGTGCGTTGGCCGCTGAGTCCGATGTGGTGGTCACTAACCACGCGATGCTCGCTTTTTCTGCGTTTGAGCAGCTACCGGTTTTACCGGATTTCGATGTTGTGATTGTGGATGAGGCCCACGAGCTGCAGGACCGGGTCACGAACACGTACACGCGCCCGCTCACCCACACCGCGATCACACACGCGGCTCAGGGAGCTAAGAAGCACCTCAAGGTTGCGTCGAAGGCGTTATCTGATGCCGCTAAGGCTTTTGAGAAGTCTGTCACGAACATCCCGACAGGTCTTCAGCCGCGCGGATTGACCGAGGCTCAACGTGCCGCTGTGATGCAGGTTTTCGAATCAGCGAAGGTCGTGATGGCGGATTCCAAACGCGAGGCTGGCGATGCGGCTCCGGATGGCGCCTGGCAGTCCGCGCGTTCCGCGGTGGCTCAGGTTGTTGAGCTGGCTGAACGTTTGTTGAACGCTGGTCAGGGCGACGAGGTTGTGTGGGCGGCCCGGCCCGGCAGCTTCGAGCCGGGGCGCGGCTATGTGGTTCCGGATGATTCTGAACCGGCGTCTTTGATGGTTGCCCCGTTGTCTGTTGCGATGCAGATGCGGGATGGCTTGTTCGCGGACCGGACCGTGGTTTTGACCTCGGCCACGCTTGCTGTGGGTGAAGCCTTCGAGCCGGTTGCTGGCGGTTTAGGGTTGATGGGGCCGGAGGCTCCTAAGTGGGATTCGGTTGATGTTGGTTCGCCGTTCGAATACGAGAAGCAGGGCGTGCTGTATGTGGCTCAGCATCTCCCGCCGCCAGGCCGCGGAGTCTCTGAAGCAGCTATCGATGAGCTTGGGGACTTGATCAAGGCCTCTGGCGGTGCGGCGTTGGCGCTGTTTTCTTCACGCCGAGCCGCTGAGGACGCCGCCGCTGCGTGCCGTGAACGTCTGGATGTGCCGATTTTGGTGCAGGGCGAGGCGTCAATGACGGAGCTGGTGCGGGAGTTCTCAGCTGATGAGCAGACTTGTCTGTTCGGGACGATGACGCTGTGGCAGGGCGTGGATGTTCCGGGGCGGCATTGCCGTTTGGTGGTGATTGATCGGATCCCGTTCCCGCGCCCTGACGATCCTTTGATGACCGCTAGGACCCGTGACGTGAATGAGCACGGCGGGAATGGGTTCATGTCTGTTTCGGCGCATCACGCGGCGATCCGTTTGGCGCAGGGTGTGGGCCGTCTGATCCGTTCCACAGAGGACAGGGGAGTGGCCGCGATTCTGGATTCTCGGATGGCTACCCGCCGCTATGGTGCATATCTTCGCAGCGCGCTACCACCGTTGTGGACCACAACTGACCGGAATACAGTTCTCGGCGCTTTGGGACGCCTGCGCGAAGCCAATAAGTAACGCGGCAGTAACGAAGATGGCGCGGCGATACGGGCCCTGCGCTTAGAGGGGTTGCCTGAGCGGCTCTGCGCTTAGAGGGAGCGCAACACGGATACGACGCGTCCCATGATCTGTGCGTGGTCGCCCAGGATGGGTTCGTATTGGGAGTTCTGAGGCAGTAACCACGTGTGTCCGTCGCGTTGCCGGAAGGTCTTCACGGTGGCTTCGTCATCCAGCAGTGCTGCGACGATCTCGCCGTTCTGTGCGGTGTTTTGGCGACGGACCACAACCCAGTCACCATCGCAGATCGCGGCGTCGATCATCGAGTCTCCAGAGACTTTGAGCATGAACAGTTCGCCGTGCCCTACAAGCTGACGTGGCAGGGTCACGACGTCTTCAACGTGTTGTTCAGCAAGGATCGGTCCACCTGCCGCGATACGGCCGACGAGTGGGATCTCAGCCGAGTCCTCACCGCCGCGAGCCTTGAACTGCGTGATGTTAGCCGAGTCTGTGATGTTGGAGGATTGTGCGGTGCTGGCGGAGTCTGTGGTGTTTGGGAGTTTGGCTGCACCGGGCATTGGTGTGACCTCCGCTAGGCCGGCGCCTGTCGCTGCTCCGAGTGCGGCCGCACTAGCTGTGGTGGAGTCCTTCTGGGTCACGTCCAGGGTGGACGGATAGAGAACCTCGAGCGCGCGGGGGAGTTTGGGGTCGCGGCGAATCCAACCGAGCTTGTTGAGCTGCTGCAGTTGGTGTGTCACCGAAGACAGCGATTTCAACCCGACTGCGTCACCGATCTCACGCATCGTGGGCGGATACCCCTGATTCTCTAAGAAAGACTCGATGCACTTCAGCACAGAGCGTTGCCGCGAAGTCAGCGGTTTCGAAGGGCGTGCGGGCTGGGTGTCCATCGACGGTGTATCGGTGCTCATTCGTTTCCCATCCTTCGTTTCCCATCCCTGGTTCGCTACCCATGCCCATCAAAGTGTCAGGGGGTTGTTCTTGACTGTAATGACAGTCCACATCGGTAGTTACAGCCTATATGGATTCGCCGCATATTCAAAGATATGTACGAAGACCGTTGAGTCGATTCGAAGATGTGTGCTAGAAATGTATCGAAGAGATGTTCGAATGTATGTTCTGTTCGATGTCGGAAGGAATGGTCATGGTGGACACCGTTGTCATGTCGAATACTGCTGAACGCACCGTCAATTCAGATGAGCGCACTCTCAACACTGCTCATGGCGAGCACGCATCACGTCAACGTATCCGTTTGACTTCACGGGGGCGGTTTGTGTTCTTCGGCCTGCCGACTATGGCTTTGGTCGTTGGCGTGTTTTTGATGCTCTCGGCCTTGCTTCAGCCTGCTCAGGCAACCACGGGTGAGCCGGTGACCGCGCAGGGGGATCGCTTGGTTGAGGTCACCGTTGCGCATGGAGATACCTTGTGGGAGCTAGCTGAGCACTATGCACCTGAACGCGATGTCCGCGACACGGTGGCTCTGATCCAAAAGCACAACTCTTTTGATGGAGCGCTCGTTCCGGGGCAGAAGCTCGTTGTCCCGGTCAGCTACTAACCCGTCCACAGCGTGAGTGGGTGCGCAATAGGGCGACCCTAATTCGAGACGCCACTTAGCCGATCCCTAGACTTGAACCATGTCTCAGGATGCTATGCAACGGCTCAACCAACTTCCACTTAGGGATAACCTTCGTGGGCTCTCCCCGTACGGCGCCCCACAGATCGACGTTCCGGTACAGCTGAACGTCAACGAAAACACTCACCCGCTGCCGCAAGAGGTGATCGATGAGATCGCCGCATCCGTACGCGAGGCCGCACACAGCCTCAACCGCTACCCAGATCGGGAATTCACGGCGCTACGCACCGCACTCGCCGAGTACCTCGGCCGCGGGCTCACCCCAGAAAACGTGTGGGCTGCTAACGGCTCCAACGAAGTACTGCAACAGATCCTGCAAGCCTTCGGCGGTCCAGGCCGAACCCTGTTGAGCTTCCCGCCCACCTATTCGATGTACCCGCTGTTGGCGTCTGGAACAGACACCACATACATTCCCGGCCACCGCGCAGAGGACTACAGTCTCAGCGCGGAATCCGCGGCAGAACAAGTCCGCACACACAAACCGAACATCGTGTTCCTGTGCTCGCCCAATAACCCGACCGGGACCGGGCTCGAACTCGACGTCGTGCGCGCCGTCTATGAGGCCGGCGAAGAGTTCCAGACCATCGTCGTCGTTGACGAGGCCTACGCCGAATTCGCGCACGACCCAGACTCGACCGCCCTCACTCTGCTTGACGGCAGGCAACGGTTGATCGTCTCCCGAACCATGTCCAAAGCGTTCGGGCTCGCCGGCGCACGGCTCGGTTACCTAGCGGCCGCACCGGAAATATCAGACGCCCTACGTCTCGTGCGCCTTCCGTATCACCTCTCCGCCGTAACCCAAGCCACCGCGCTCGCAGCCCTCAAACACACCGACGCGTTGCTAGCCAACGTCGAGGCGATCAAAGAGCAACGCGACCGGATCGTGACCGAGCTCAGAAGTATGGGGCTCACACCAACAGTTTCTGACTCAAACTTCGTCACCTTCGGCGACTTCGAAGACCCCAACGCAGTCTTCGAATACCTGCTGGAAGGCGGAGTCATCATCCGCAACAACGGGCTACCAGGCAAGCTACGTGTCACCGCAGGAACCGAAGAGGAAACCACAACGTTCCTGAGCCTGATGCGCCAATACATGGAACGCGCCTAACACGCGGCAAGCGGCCGGCTCATCAGGACGCCGCAACAGCACCCTCCCTATAGAACCATCTAAAGAGGGCCCTCCTTAGAGAACCCTCATAGAATGAGGGCAGAACAATCCCACGCAGATGCGTAGACGCGCATCTGCGCATCACATGAAGAAAGCGAGCACCATGAGCGCCCAGCTGATCGGTACCCGTGAAGCCACCATGGAACGGATCACCTCCGAATCCACCGTCAAGGTCACCATCAAACTCGATGGGACCGGTCAAGCGGACATCTCCACAACAGTTCCGTTCTACGATCACATGTTGACCTCGCTGGCGCGCCACTCGCTCATGGACATCACCATCGCAGCGCATGGGGACACAGACATCGATGTCCATCACACTGTCGAAGACACCGCGATCACACTCGGCGAGGTATTCAAAACAGCGCTTGGTGACAAGCGCGGCATCACCCGCTTTGGGCAGGCAACCATCCCACTGGATGAGGCCCTTGCGCGCTGCATCGTGGATCTCTCCGGCCGCCCTTACGTGGTCCACGAAGGCGAACCCGAAGGCCAGCAGTCCCCCCTCATCGGCGGGCACTTCACCGGTTCGATGACCCGCCACGTCTTCGAATCCTTCGCCTACCACGCAGGCATCTGCCTGCACATCGACGTTCTGCGTGGCCGCGACCCTCACCACATCGTGGAATGCCAGTTCAAGGCTCTAGCGCGAGCACTGCGTGAAGCCATCGAACCAGACGAGCGGATGGGGAACACGATCCCGTCCACTAAGGGAGCGCTATGACCCAGGGCCGCCGGTCGCGTATCGCGGTTGTCGATCACGGCGCGGGTAACGTTCACTCGGTTCTGCGCGCCTTCAAACACGTGGGCGCTGATGTCTCGTTGACCGCGGACAGCGATCAGTTACGTACCGCCGATGGCGTGGTGCTGCCCGGTGTCGGTGCGTTCGCCAGCGTCATGGCGGCACTCAAGAAGGGCTCGATGCTGCGTCATCTCGGCTACCGGATCGCGGGTGGGAAACCCGTTCTGGGGATCTGTGTGGGCCACCAAGTGCTGTTCACTGAAAGCACGGAGGGCGGCGGCAGGACAGCGGGCCTGGACGAATGGCCTGGCGTGGTTGAGCGGCTCACAGCCGATGTGGTTCCGCACATGGGTTGGAACAGCGTGACTCCGCCGCAAGACACGCAGCTGTTCCGCGGCATCGAAGACGAACGTTTCTACTTTGTCCACTCCTACGCTGTACAGAGCTGGGATTTCGACGTCGTCCAGCCGCTCATGAAACCGCCGATGGTCACGTGGTCGGATCACGGTGGCCCGTTCATCGCGGCAGTTGAGAACGGACCGTTGAGTTCGGTTCAGTTCCACCCGGAGAAATCTGGCGAGCCCGGCGCCCAGTTGATTAAGAATTGGATGGAGACGCTCTGATGCCCTCACCGATTGTGTTGATGATCCTGGGCGGGTTGCTGGTTGGCGGCACGTATTCGCTCGCTCAACAGGGTGTTAAGCGGGTGTGGGTCATCGTGTGTGGCGCGCTGGCTCTCATGTTTTTGATTGCGGCGTGGGCCGTTGCGCAGAAAGGCCCGGACACGGACGATAAAGGCAACGAGGACGCCGTGAGGGAGGGGCAAGCGATCCATGTGGTCGCTGAGTTCCCGCCACCTGCCACCACGGTTTGAACCTTTCTTCCGAGATCATCGCTTCGCTTCTTCCTAGTTTTCACTTCTTGAGCTGTTGAGAGAGACCAGAGAAAACCCCATGACTGATCACAAAGCAACTGCGCACACGCCAACCGAGCACCCATTAACCGAGCGCCGGGAACTTGTTTTGTTCCCTGCGGTGGACATCGTCAACGGGCAGGCGGTGCGCCTGACCCAAGGGGAAGCCGGCACCGAAACAGATCACGGCGACCCGTTCGATGCGGCTTTGCGCTGGCAAGAGGCCGGCGCGGACTGGATCCACGTGGTTGACTTGGATGCCGCTTTCTCGCGCGGGGATAACCGTCCAGTGCTCAAACGCATCGCGACCGAGCTGGATCTCAAGGTTGAGCTTTCCGGCGGTATTCGAGACGATGCGTCACTGGATCGCGCACTCGAATGGGGTGCAGCACGGGTCAACATCGGCACCGCGGCACTAGAGAATCCGGAATGGACCGCCAAAGCCATCGAACGGGTAGGTGAGGCGATCGCGGTAGGCCTCGACGTGCGTGGCACCACGCTCTCTGGCCACGGCTGGACCAAAGACGGCGGGGACCTGTGGGATGTGCTCGCTCGCCTCGATGATGCCGGCTGCGCCCGCTACGTCGTCACTGATGTGACCCGTGATGGAACCATGACCGGCCCCAATACCGAACTGCTCGCCGACATCGCGAAACACACTGACAAGCCGCTGATCGCATCCGGCGGCATGTCCACCCTCGATGACCTACGCGCCCTACGTGCGATGGTTGGTAAAGGCGTAGAAGGCGCGATCATTGGCCGCGCACTCTATAACGGTGCATTCACCCTCGAAGACGCGCTCGCCGTCGCACGCGGCGAGAAGTGAACAGAAACGAGAAGTACGTAGAGGCGAGAAATAAACCGAGCTGAGAGGCAAACATGGCCAATAACTCCGCCGAACATAACCTAGCCCAGGACAACCCTGCCCACAACAAGCCCGCCACGGCTGAAAACCCCACCGAGCCCAACCCGGCCGCAGCTAACCCAGCGCCGGGTTCGAAGGCTTTGCCGGCGCACATCCAGCAGGCTTTGCTTGCGGGCGCTGGTGGCGCATCGGACACCGCGGGCCAGTCCTGGGAGGGCCGGGACCTATCGGGTGAGGGCAATCCTCTGCACCAGTTTGACGGCGATGACGGCTTGCCGAATGAGGCGTTGCAGGAAGCCCTTGATGCTTTGAAAGCCGGTTATGGCCCGGAGGACGATGTGGTTGAGGCTTTGGCTGATGCGCGCGTCTTTGTCCCGATTGTGGCTCAGACTGGCCACACGGAGATCGGAGAGCATGGTCATTTGGTGGAGAAGGAAGCGGATATGGCGTTGGTCATGATCGCTGCTCCTGATGGCCGGACGGCTTTGCCTGTGTTTTCTTCGGTGGATCGCTTGACTGATTGGCATCCGGAGGCTCGTCCGGTTGCGGTGTATGCTCCGCGTGCCGCGTTGTCTGCGGTGGATGAGGGTGCGCAGTTGTTGGTTTTGGATCCTGGTGCGAATGTCACGTTCGTGGTGCGGCGCCCGGCGGTGTGGGCTTTGGCTCAGCAGCGGGTGTGGTTGCCGAGCTATCGTGATGATTCGCTTGCGGCTCCGTTGCAGGAGGCGGTTTCTCATGTCGATGGTGTGGGTGCGTTGATTTTGGGTCCGGCGGATGGGATCGCGTCGCGGGCCGGGGATGGGACTGTGATGCGTGGCGGCGGTCACGGCCCTGAGTTGGCGGTGACTGTAGTGGTGAATAACACGGTTACAGATCAGGATGTCTCGCGTATAGTTTCTGAGGTTCGCACTGCTGTTGAGGGTACTCAAGAGGTGCAGGAGAAAGCTGATTCGTTGACCATTAGGGTCGCGCAAGGGGGATAACGCATGACCCAGGCGGGTGTTGGGGAGCCGAGTGGTGTTTTCCAGCGTTATGCACGGGTTCTGAGGCGCCCGCATGTGCCAACTCTTTTGTTGGTTGGTGTTTTTGGTCGTTTGCCGCATTCGGCGGCCGCGATTTTGTTGACGTTGCATGTCCGTAACGGCCTGCAGATGGATTTCGCTTCGGCTGGTCTGGTCACGGCGATGCTCACGATTGGTGTAGCGATCGGTTCGCCGTGGCGCGGCCGGATCGTGGATATCAAGGGTGTTCGTCGCGCGGTTTTGCCGTCGATCGTGGTTGAGGCGTGCGCGTTCGGTGCCGCGCCTTTTGTGAATTATCAGGTCCTGTTGCCGCTCATGTTTGTGGCGGGCCTGTTTTCGTTGCCGGTTTTCACGGTGGTGCGGCAGTCGATGGGGGTTGTGGTTCGCGGGCCTGATCGCACTACGGCGTTCGCTCTGGATTCGATGACCACTGAGTTGGTGTTTGTGATTGCGCCGGGCGGTATTAGTGTTCTTGCTACGGCGATTTCGACGACGGCTTCGCTGCTTTTGGTGGGCGCGCTGGTGGTGTTCGCTGGCGTGATTTTGATGGTCACGAACCCGCCGACGCGTTCTTCGCAGTTGCCGTCTGCTCCGCGGGAGGCGGTCGATGATTTGGCGGCTCCTTCGCACCCTAAGGATGCTTCGTCGGTTCCTGCGATCACGGGTGCGATCCCTGTGGTTCCGTTGCCGCAGCCTCAGCCTCGGAAGCGTCGTTTCATGCCGTGGCTGAGTATTTCGGCGGCTGCGATGATGGTCATGGCGTTGGGCGCTGGTATGGCGCTTGCGGGTACTGAGGTCGCGTTGGTGGGCTTCAACGAGACCCTGGGGGGCGGCGGTGACACGCTGTGGGTCATGTACGGCGTGTGGTGTTTCGGTTCGCTCGTGGGCGGGTTCGTGTATGGCGCGTTGTCCCGTAAGTTCGATCCGTTCGCGATCATCATTGTTTTGGGTCTCACGCTGGTTCCGGTCGCGTTTTCGTTGACGTTGGCGTTGATTTCGATCGCGCTTTTTGTGTCTGGTTTCTTTATTGCTCCGTTGATGACGGCGGCCTCGGAGCGGTTGACGGAGGCTGTCCCGGAGCGTAACCGCGGCCAGGCGATGGGGTTGTATGGTTCGGCGATGACTGCGGGCACGGCGGCTGGTACACCGTTGGTGGGCGTCATGTTGGATGTGGGCGGCCCGACCGTTGCGATCTGTGCGTTGGCTGGCGTCGCTGTGGCTACCGGTGTTGTTGCGATGGTGTTGCGCCAGATTCGCCGCAGTCGTCGCCGTCGCGCGGCTTAGCTGTTAAGTGACGTAACCCATAATCGACGACGTGGGGCGGGCTTCCGTTGGGAAACTCATCCCACGTCGCCGGGTGGTCTATGGCGTTGTGGTGTGTTCTAGCTGACGGGGCCGGTCCATTTCTCGCCGGGGCCTTGGCCTGGCTTGTCTGGGATCATGGAGGCTTCGCGGAATGCGAGCTGGAGGGAGCGCAGGCCGTCACGGATCGGGGCGGCATGCTGCGAGCCGATCTCTGGGGCGCCCGCTGTCACAAGGCCTGCGAGTGCCGTGATGAGTTTGCGGGCTTCGTCGAGGTCTTTGAGATCTTCGGCGTCAGGGCCGTCGGCGAGCCCGACCTTGACGGCGGCGGCAGACATGAGGTGGACCGCGGTGGTTGTGATGACCTCGACTGCGGGAACTTCTGCGATGTCACGCAGTTGCTGCTGGGCGTCTGCATACTCGGAGTCCGAGAAGCTGTGTACGTGCTGATTCGAATTCTGATCGCTCATAATGCTAAGCTTGTCACAGACCGTCCTGCTTGTTCATGGTTTATGCCGTAAATGTGGCGTTCATCGCTGAAGCCAACTGCTGCGGCGATAGCGAGAATCATTGGTGGCTTGAATCATTGACAGTGCGGATGCGCGCGCCGAGTAAGAATCTGCTCGGTGTGCGTGTTTGGCTTGAGAGCAGGAATTCAAAGCGGAGGTTTCCCACCCGCGATCGCCTCAGGGCGGCCGGGTCAGGTCTAGCAAGTAGCACGCTGGATGCTACGCAGTTTCGATTGCGTGGTGGGTGTTGCTTGCTGGTATCTGAGCCCCCGTGTTGAACCCGGGGGCTTTTTTCGTAGGCCTCCCGTGAACGTCGACCACACCATCGCATGAAGGAGCACTAACATCAGCGACCCACGCATCAACGATCGAATCCGCGTCCCAGAGGTGCGGTTGGTCGGGCCTAACGGTGAACAGGTGGGGATCGTCCGTATTGAGGACGCCCTGCGCCTGGCGGTTGAAGCAGATCTCGACTTGGTTGAGGTTGCGCCGAACGCTCGTCCACCTGTGTGCAAGCTGATGGACTTCGGCAAGTACAAGTACGAAGCTGCGGTCAAGGCTCGTGAAGCTCGCAAGAAGCAGACGAACGCGTCCCTCAAGGAGGTTCGTTTCCGTCTGAAGATTGACACTCACGACTATGAGACGAAGGTGCGTAACGCGCATCGTTTCTTGTCTTCGGGTGACAAGGTTAAGGCGATGATTCAGTTCCGCGGCCGTGAACAGCAGCGTCCTGAGTTCGGTGTGAAGTTGCTTCAGCAGTTCGCTGAGGATGTGGCCGATGTGGGTGTGATTGAGTCGCAGCCGCGCCAGGATGGTCGAAACATGGTTATGGTCGTTGGCCCGCTCAAGAGCAAGGCTGAAAGCCGTAAGGCTCAGCAGGAGAAAGCTCCTCGCCGCCAGCGCCGTCAGCAGCGTTTGGATACGTCCGCTCCACAGGACGCTTCCGGCCAGACGGTTGCGGCATCGGCTCCTGAAGCTATGCGCCGCATGGCGCAGGCCTCCAAAGACCAAGCCAAAGAGGGCTGATACCGGCGTCCACGCCAGGTAAGTCCACACATATAGATAGTTTTCCTCCTCCGTTCCACTTGAGGATGAGCATCATCTGGGGATCCCTTCCGTTGGAGAATCAACGGCGAGTGGGGGAGGAGCCCAGCGGGCGCCCGCGGCACAGTGTGTGCGGGTAGCTGCACCCGATGACCCAGGGGTCATGCGGGAAGACGTACAAGGAGAAGGCTCTCATGCCGAAGTTCAAGACCCACTCTGGGGCTAAGAAGCGTTTCAAGCTCACCGGTTCTGGCAAGATCCGCCGTCAGCGCGCAAACCGCCGCCACTACCTCGAGCACAAGTCCTCGCGTTTGACTCGTCGCCTGAAGGGCGATGTGGTTGTGGCTAAGGCTGATCAGCGCACCATCCGCCGCATGCTGGGCCTCTAAACCCACGCTGGCGTGTACGTGCGCTAGAGCGCACAACTATTTGAGACCTTCGAAACTTTTCTAGTTGCATCGTGATGGTGTGGCTGGACCCCACATGTTAGGAGACACACGTGGCACGTGTGAAGCGGGCAGTTAACGCCCAGAAGAAGCGTCGCGTCGTTCTGGAACGCGCATCTGGTTACCGCGGTCAGCGTTCGCGGCTCTACCGTAAGGCTAAGGAGCAGCTGCTCCACTCGTTCGTATACAACTACAACGACCGTCGTAAGCGTAAGGGTGACTTCCGTCGCCTCTGGATCCAGCGCATCAACGCTGCGGCTCGCGCTAACGGCATGACCTACAACCGTTTCATGCAGGGCCTCAAGCTGGCTGGCATCGAAGTTGACCGCCGTATGCTCGCCGAGCTGGCTGTGTCTGACGCTCACGCGTTCTCGGTTCTGGTGGAGACCGCTAAGAAGGCTCTGCCAGCCGACGTGAACGCACCGCGCGCATAACTGAAGCTGTGACGCCGCTATAGCCATCGTTGTGACACTGCGAATGTGACACGGCGGCGTGATGCAGGGGGTTCCGACTCGTACGGGTCGGAACCCCCAGTGCTTTAATGCGTGCGTTGCGGTCGCGTTGCCACAAGATGGGAGGATGAATGTATGGAGATCATGGATAATCCGCGTGCAGACCGAGTCCGGGCGGCCGCGCACTTAGGGAAGGCCGCGGGCCGGAAGAAGTCGGGGGAGTTCCTGGTTGAGGGGCCGCAGGCTGTACGGGAAGCGATTGCCCAACATCGAACCCAGCGCGGCCTTGTGCGCGAGGTATTCGTTACTGAGCAGCGGATGGAACGTGAACCTGAGCTCGCCCAGGTCGCCGATGCACGGGTCAACGTTGTGACTGAGCGCGTCCTGGCCGCGATCGCGGACACGCAGTCCCCGCAGGGGGTTGTTGCCCGTTGCCGCATTCCGCACGTGAGCTTGAAACAAGCGCTGACGCCGAAGACGAGCCTGGTCGCGGTGCTGGGCCGGGTCCAGGACCCGGGTAATGCTGGCACCATCATCCGTGCGGCTGACGCCGCGGGTGCGGACGCGGTGGTTGCGCTGAAGGGCAGCGTGGATGTTTTCTCGCCTAAAGTGGTCCGGTCCACGGTAGGTTCGTTGTTCCATGTTCCGGTTGTCACGGGTATTGAGCTTGATGAGCTGACCGAGCACTTGACTCGGTGCGGGATCGTTTTGCTGGCGGCTGACGGCGGCGGGGATCACGATTTGACGGTGCTTGAAGACGATGCGGCCGCCCGCCGGCACGGCGTGACCGTCAAGGGCTCGATGAAGCGGCCGTCCCTGACGACAGCGACCGCGTGGCTGTTCGGTAATGAAGGCCAGGGGATCTCGGAAGCGGAACGGGCGGCATCCTTCGCTACCGTCTCGATCCCTCTCTATGGGCAAGCGGAATCGCTGAATGTTTCGACGGCGGCAACCTTGTGCCTCTACGCCTCGGCACGTGCTCAACGCAGCTGAAGACTCGTGCTCAACGCAGCTGAAAGCTCGATGACAGGGTGCGGAGAAGGATCGCGGTGAACATGACAAGCCGAAAAGAGGGAGTGCAGTGAACGCACAGAACGGTGCCGTAGGTAGCGCTGGCCAGGTGGTGGGGCTCGCGGTTGTGGATGCTCTCGTGGACGCTCGGTGGGTGCTGGCAGCGCAACGGGCGTATCCGGAATCCTTGCGGGGACTGTGGGAGTTCCCGGGCGGGAAGGTCCAGGAGGGGGAGGGACCGCTGGAGGCGCTTGAGCGTGAGATTTCCGAAGAGCTTGGCTACGTGTTCAGGGCTGGCCAGGAGGTCGTCCCACCCGCGGGACATGCAGGCTGGCCGTTGGATAACGGGATGACGATGCGCGTCTGGACCGGGGTCCTGTTAGACGCCGATGGGGGTGTGCTGAAGCCTGCCGACCTCACAACGGGCACGCAACCTGCGGGGAAGGATCACCTCGAGTTGCGGTGGCTGATCCTGGATCAGAACACGGAAGAAGCGGTCGAGTGGATCCCGGCCGATAAGCCGATTGTTAGAGCGCTCGTTGAAACCATGGGCTGCATGCCGACCTTCTGCTGAGCCAGTTCCGGTGAGTCGTGTCCTCTTGAGTATGAGCCGAGCCTATTGAGCATCTGTGTGTTGGGTGCAGGCATACGCCAGTAGGGGGACTTCCACTCGATTCGACGTCATCCTGCCGGGGGATCTGCTGCAATGTGCCTTCTGTGAACATGGAGGCATCTACGAGGCTATAAGCCTTCCCTCTAGGGCCGTTTCAGGTTGCAGACGCTGAGATATGCAGCTCTGCAACCTTCGGCCTTGGCCATCGAGTGAAGCAGGAGATCATGAAGTTCACTAAGTCTTTGAGTGCAGTGACCGCAGTACTTTTCGCTGGTTCTTTAGCGTTGACCGGCTGCTCTACGGAGGGGGCTGAGAAAACGCAGGAGAAGCCGACGTCTAATAAGTTCATATACCACGTTGACGTGGAAGCTCCAGACGGTGCGAAGAAACCCCTTGTCGCGAACGTTAGAACCAAGCTTGAGGCCACGGACGAGACCCTCGAGAGAATGGGTAAGGAGCATGGGATAGAGAATATGGACGCTAAACGCACAATTGAAGGTGGTGATGAAGAGATGATTAAGGTCCTCGATTTAAGTGAGGATCAGGTCCGGTCCACTTCAGAGTCCCACAACGTGGCCGTCACTGAAGTGGACCGACTCTCGATGGACAAACTCTACAAAATGTTGAGGATCAAGGCTTCCCATACCGATAAGGGAACATACCTGCTGGAGATTCTTCCAGCGACTCTGGCGCCCATTGAAGAAGATAACCTGACGACAGAGGTGAACGTGACCCTGCCGGAGCCGATCGAGA
>NZ_KV788989.1:122193-122409 GCF_001807395.1 Arthrobacter sp. HMSC06H05
GATCGAGAAAGCGAACGTTAGCGGGAAGGTTGACGGGAACATGGTGACGTGGACCAGTGATAACTATGCCGAGGCAATGAAGGGCGTAGAGATTAAACCGATGATGGACGAAGCCGCGGGGAAAACCCTTACCGCTGAAACCCGTCCAACAAACACCGATAAGTAAACACAAACATCAAGGCATCAACGAGGCTATAAGCCTTCCCTCTAGGGCCG
>NZ_KV788989.1:122429-124262 GCF_001807395.1 Arthrobacter sp. HMSC06H05
TCCCTCTAGGGCCGTTTCAGGTTGCAGACGTTGAGGTATGCAGCCCTGCAGTGTTCGGCCTTGGCCATCGAGTGAAGCAGGAGATCATGAAGTTCACTAAGTCTTTGAGTGCAGTGACCGCAGTACTTTTCGCTGGTTCTTTAGCGTTGACCGGCTGCTCTACGGAGGGTGCTGAGAAATCGCAGGAGAAGCCGACGGCTAATAAGTTCACGGATAATATTCACATCGAAGCTCCAGACGATGCGAAGAAACCCCTTGTAGCGAATGTTAGGTCCAAGGTCGAAGTCACGGATGAGACCCTCGAGAAATTGGGTAAGGAACATGGGGTAGACAACCCGGACGCTAAACGCACGCTTGAAGGTGATATGGAAGAGATGATTAAGGCCGTCGATTTAGGCGAGGACCAGGTTCGTCTCACCGCAGAGTCCCACAACGTAGCCCGCATTGAAGTAGACCGCATCCCGATGGACAAGCTCTACAAAATGCTGAGGACTAAGGTTTCCTATACCGATAAGGGAACATATCGGGTGGAGATTCGTCCAATGGTTCTGGAGCCCGTTGAGGAAGATAACCTGACGACAGAGCTGAACGTGACCCTGCCGGAGCCGATCGAGAAAGCGAACGTTAGCGGGAAGGTCGACGGGAACACGGTGACATGGACGAGCGATAACTATGCTGAGGCAATGGAGGGCGTAGAAATCGTACCAGGCGAAATGTTTGATACCGACGGGAAAACCCTTACCGCTGAAACCCGTCCAACAAACACGGACAAGTAGATACCGGTCTGGTTTTCGCTGGATGTGGGGTGAGTGCGTTGTGCGCACTCACCCCTTGGCGTTGCGGCGGCGGTGCATCCGCGGCAACCGCAACGCCGGAGCTTCCCATGCTCACACCATCATTAGAACATATATTCGAATCGCTGTCACGCCGAGAAACACTGTCACTGCAAAGAAAGGCACAAGCACCTTCACAGTTCGGGTCATCCTTACGGTGGACCTACTGCTCTGTGTTTTCTGCAAACATGAAGGGGCTTTCTGCAAACATGAAGGCATCAACGAGGCTATAAGCCGTCCCCCCTATGGCCTTTCGGGCATGGATGCTGAGGTGTTCAGCTCTGTAGCGTTCCGCCCCCGCCGTCAAACGAAGTAGGAGATCATGAGGTTCACCAAGTCTTTCCGTGCCGTGACCGCGGCGCTTTTCGCTGGCGCTTTAGCTTTGACCGGCTGTTCCGCAGGGAGTGCTGAGAAAACGCAGGAGAAGCCGACCGCTAATAAGTACACGGAGAACATCCAAATCGAAGCTCCAGACGGTGTGGATGGACCCCTTATCGCGAATGTTAGGTCGAAGACCGAGCTCACGGATGAGCTCCTCGAGGAACTGGGTAAGGAGCATGGCGTAGACAATCCGGACACTAAACGCACGCTTGAAGATGAGGTGACAACCTGGCCTGAGGACCTCGGCGTGAGAGAAGATCAGGTCCGTCTCATCGGCGAGTCTCATAATGTGGCCTTCATTGAGGTAGATGGGCTCTCGATGGAAGGGCTCTACGACATGTTCAGGGCCAAGGTTACCTATACCGATAAGGGAACATACCTCGTGGAGATTCGTCCAATGCTTGTGGCTCCGGAAGAGGAACTTAACCTTACGACAGAGGTGAGCGTTACCGTGCCGGAGCCGATCGCGGAAGCGAACGTTAGCGGGAGAGTCAACGGGAACACGGTGACGTGGTCGAGCGATAACTTCGCCGAGGCAATGGAGGGCGTCGAGATTCAACCGATGATGAACGAAGCCGACGGGAAAACGCTCACCGCTGAAACCCGTCCCGCAACCACG
>NZ_KV788989.1:124282-146698 GCF_001807395.1 Arthrobacter sp. HMSC06H05
AACCACGGTTGATCAGACACCGATCTGGCTCTCAGCTGTGATCTTCGTGCTCGGTGTCATCGCGGCCGCTCTGATGGTTGCTCTGGCCGTCACTCCAAGAAAGAAAGCATCGAAGCCGGACACCGGAGCGGACACCGGAGCGGACACCGGAGCGGACACCGGGGCCGATGCCGCTGAGGGCAACGCATAAGCGAGGACGTGACCCGTTTGCGCCCGTTTCTATCCGTCCTACTTCCCGTTCGCGGCACCTTCTCTTGAAGCAGTGGCGGGGGACTTGCCGCAATGTGCTTTCTGTAAACATGGCGGCACCAATTAGGCTATATATGGCCGTCCCCTATGGAGCTGCCTGGCTGTGGCCTTGAAGCGCCTAGCCATGCAGTGTCCAGTCTCAGCCGTCGTACAAAGTAGGAGATTATGAAGTTCACCAAATCTTTCCGTGCAATGACCGCGGCACTTTTCGCTGGCGCTATGGTGCTGACTGGTTGCTCTGCCGGAGGTGATGGCGCATCGAATGCAAAGCCTGAGGTGAATAAATTCACGTACGATGTCGAGCTCGAGGCTGACGTCCGGACTCCGGAGAAGCTCGAGGGGAACGTCGATGTGCAGCTTGAGCTGACCGAAAAGATGCTGCAGGAACAGCGCAAGGCGGGCGGGGACGATAAGTTCTCGGCTAAAGCCCAGCTCGAGGGGGTCAAGCAGGTGCTGGCTTCACGGGTCGGCATTGATGAGAAGAAACTGAAGGTCGTCGAGAAATCGGAGCAGGACGCGCATCTGATCGCAGAAGACCTCACGATGCAAGAAGTCACCGATCTCGTCGCGGTTCAGGCCGAGTACACCAGTGATGGAACATATCTCGCGCAGGTGTATCCGATGGTTATTGCCGGCAACCAGCAGCAGGGCACCGTTGCAGAGCTCAACTTGACTCTGCCAGCGGCGATCACTGAGGCGAATACCGGTGGCCAGATTAGCGGCAACACTGCCACATGGACTACCGAGAACCTTGAAGAAGCTGTCAAGGCGAATGAGGCTCCGGAGTTTCTCACCGCTGAAACCCGTCCCGCAACCACGGTTGATCAGACACCGATCTGGCTTTCAGTTGTGATCTTCGTGCTGGGCGTTATCGCGGCCGCTCTGATGGTTGCTCTGGCCGTCATTCCAAGCAAGAAGACGTCTAAGTCGTCAAATACCGCGAAGCCAAACACCGCGGGCACCGATGCTGCCGAGGGGAACGCGTAAGCGTCGCCACTTCTTTCGTATAGATAGGACTGACTAACATCCATGGAGAAAGAAACTGCTGTGCCAGAGTCTCCAGCGCAGGTAGCTACAGAGATTCCGCCGGTTCCGCATCCGACTGATGAAGCCGCCGTTGAGGCTGTTGTTGCGGCCGCGTTGACGGCGTTCGAGAAGGCAAGCGATCTTGACGAGCTGAAAGCCGCACGCCTGGCTCACCTGGGTGACAAAGCGCCGATCACGCTCGCTAACCGCGGCATCGGCAAGCTTGAAAATAAGGACAAGGCAACCGCCGGTAAGCTGCTCGGTGGCGCCAAGGGCCGCATCAATAAGGCGTTGGCGGCACGCACCGAGGTTCTTGAAGCGGAGCGTGCGGCCCGTCGTTTGCGTGAAGAGACCGTGGATGTCACGGCTCAGCCGCGCCGCACCGTCTTAGGTGCACGCCACCCGCTCTCGCTTCTGCAGGAGCGCGTTTCGGACGTGTTCGTCGGCATGGGATGGGAGATCGCCGAGGGCCCCGAGGTTGAATCCGAGTGGTACAACTTCGATGCGCTGAACTTTGACCAGGACCACCCGGCACGCGAAATGCAGGACACGTTCTTCGTGGACCCGCCGTCCCAGCACCTGGTTTTGCGCACCCACACGTCGCCGGTTCAGGTGCGTTCGATGCTGGACCGCGACGTCCCGATCTATGTCTTGTGTCCGGGCCGCACGTTCCGCACCGATGAGCTGGACGCGACTCACACCCCGGTTTTCCACCAGTTTGAGGGTCTCGCAGTGGATCAAGGCCTCACTATGGCGGACCTCAAAGGCACGCTCGAGCACTTCGCACGCCAGATGTTCGGCGTGGAAGCGAAGATCCGTTTGCGTCCGTCCTACTTCCCGTTCACGGAGCCATCCGCTGAGCTGGATATTTGGCATCCGAACGCTAAGGGCGGCCCGCAGTGGATCGAATGGGGCGGCTGCGGCATGGTGCACCCGAACGTTCTGCGTTCCGGCGGCATCGACCCGGACGTGTACTCGGGGTTCGCGTTCGGTATGGGTGTTGAACGCACCCTGATGTTCCGCAACATGGTCCCTGACATGCACGACATGATCGAGGGCGATATCCGCTTCAGCCAGCACTTCGGGATGGAGATCTAAGCAATGCGTATTCCACTTTCTTGGTTGCGTGAGTTCACCGAACTGCCTGAGGGTGCTCGCGCGGAAGACCTCATGAACGATGTGGTCCGTGTGGGCCTTGAGGAAGAGGCCGTTCACCGTCCCCTCGATGAGCTGACCGGCCCGATCGTGGTTGGCCAGGTACTCAGCCGTGAACCGGAGGAACAGAAGAACGGTAAGACGATCAACTGGTGCTCTGTGCGTGTTGTGCCGGAAGGTCAGGAGCAGACGTTGACGGGCGAAGGCATCGATCCGTCCGGTGTTCAGGGGATCGTGTGTGGCGCCCACAACTTCGATGTGGGGGACAAGGTCGTCGTGACCTTGCCTGGCGCTGTGCTGCCAGGGGATTTCCGCATCAGCCCGCGCAAGACCTACGGTCACGTTTCGGCCGGCATGATGGCTTCGGCTCGCGAGCTCGGCTTGGGCGATGACCACGACGGCATCCTCGTGTTCTCAGACCTCGGCCTGGACCCGGAGATCGGCCAGGACGCGCTTCCGTTGCTCGGCTTCACGGATGAAGCCGCTGAAATCAACGTGACCCCGGACCGCGGCTACTGCTTCTCGATCCGCGGCGTAGCCCGCGAATACGCGTTGGCCACCGGCACATCGTTCACCGACCCGGCATCCAAGGTCACCGTGGCCGCGCCGACCGAGGCCGAAGTTGAGACCCGCATCGAGGATCAAGCGCCGATCCGCGGCGTCCAGGGCTGCACGCGCTTCGTGACCCGCGTCGTCACCGACATCGACCCGGAAGCGACCACCCCAAGCTGGATGGCTGAGCGTTTGCGCCTTGCGGGCATGCGTCCGGTCTCGCTTCCGGTGGACATATCCAACTACGTCATGTGGGAGCTCGGGCAGCCGACCCACTGCTACGACCGCGATAAGCTCACCGGCGGCATCACAGTGCGCCGCGCCGAGGCAGGCGAGAAGCTCGTGACGCTGGATGAGAAGGAACGCGAACTCAACCCTGAGGACCTCGTGATCGCGGACGAATCCGGGGCGATCGGCATCGCCGGCGTCATGGGTGGCGCCTCCACCGAGGTCTCGGATGAGACCCGCACGATCGTGATTGAGGCAGCGAACTTCGACCCCGTCAGCACGGGTCGCAGCCGTCGCCGCCACAAGCTGCCGTCCGAGGCCGCTAAGCGCAACGAGCGCGGCGTGGACTGGGACATGGCCTCCGTGGCCGCCCAGCGCGTCGTGGACCTGCTGGTCGAGCTCGCGGGCGGCCGCGACACCGGCAAGGGCGCAGACGTGGGCGAACGCCCAGAGCCAACGCTCATCCACGTTCCGGCGCACTACCCGGCCGAGCGCGTCGGCATCGAATACACCGAGGAACAAATCGTATCCGCGCTCGAAGGTGTTGGCTGCGAACTCAACCGCACCGATGAAGGCGGGGACGTCACCGTTCCGCTGTGGCGTCCAGACATGACCATCGCTGATGACGTCGTCGAAGAGATCGCGCGCGTGGTCGGCTACGAAAACATCCCTTCCTCAATCCCGGTTCCACCGCCAGGCCGTGGGCTGACCGTGGCTCAACGCAGCCGCCGCCGCATCAGCGATGCGCTCGCCGGCGCCGGCATGACCGAGGTGCTCGCGTACCCGTTCGTGTCCCAGGCTCAGAACGCGGCGTTCGGTTCCACTGAAGCCGACGCCGAGGTTGAGGCTGTGCGCCTCGCCAACCCGGTGTCTTCCGAATACGGCTGGATGCGCTTGTCGCTTCTGTCGGGGCTCATCGAGATCGCGCGCCGCAATAACGGCCGCGGCTTCCGTGACCTCGCACTCTTCGAAGGTGGGCTTGTGTTCTTGCCTGCCGAGATGCAGGGCCCGGTCGAGTTGCCTGCGGGCGGGGAGCGCCCATCGGCGGATGTGCTCGCGGAGCTGAACGCGACCGTCCCTGTTCAGCCGTGGCACATCGCTGCTGTCATGGTCGGTAAGGCCTCCCGCGCGGTTCTCGGCGAGACCGAACGCGCGTGGGACTGGGCGGACGCAATCGATGCCGCGCGCCTCGTCGCTGACACGTTGGGTGTTGAGCTCGTGGTCCGCCAGGGCAGCCACCACTCGTTCCACCCGGGCCGTGCCGCGCGTCTTGAGACGAAGGACGGCCAGCTCGTGGGCTGGGCCGGGGAACTTCACCCTGACTGGTTGGCCTCCCAAGACCTGCCGGAACGCATGGTCGCGATGGAACTGGACGCCGAGGCGTTGATCAACCGGATGCCGGAAGCCGTGATCGCTGAGCCGCTCACGACGTTCCCTGCCGCTACGCAGGATGTTGCGTTGACGTTGGCGGCAGATACCCCTGCCGCCGATGTCCTCGAGACGTTGCGTGAGGGCGCCGGCGAGCTGCTGGAGCACATCGAACTGTTCGATGACTACCGCGGCAAGGGCATCGAAGAAGGCCAGAAGTCGCTCGCGTTCGGTATGCGTTTCCGCGCTGCTGACAGGACGCTGACAGCCGACGAGGCCTCCGAAGCCCGCCAAGCGGCAGTGCAGCTGGCGGCCGAGAAATACGGGGCCCAACTGCGCGGTTAGCGTGGCGAACGGCTAGCGCAATATGTAGCTAATACAGCGTGTAGCTAATGCAGTGAACAGATGATCGGGGCGGTGTCACACGGCACCGCCCCGATCATGTCTGTATTGGATCAGTACGTTTGCGTTGGATTAGATGGTGAGCACGAGTTTGCCGGTTGTCTTGCCGCTTTCGAGGTCGGCGTGGGCTTGGGCGGCGTCGGCGAGGTCGTAGGTGCCTCCGATGCTGACCTCGAGTTCACCGTCGGCGAGCATCCCGAATACGTCGTTGGCCCGCCACTGGAGCTCTTCGACGGTGAGGCAATAGTGAGCTAGTGACGGCCGGCAGACGCTGATCGAGCCTTGGGCGTTCAGACGTTGTAGGTCGAAGGGCGGAACCTGTCCGGATGCGCCTCCGAAGAGCACGAGCATCCCGCGGGTCCGCAGGCTTGCCAGTGAGTTGTCAAACGTGTCTTTCCCGACGCCGTCGTAGGCGACATCCACGCCGCGGCCGTCGGTAACCTCCAGGACCTTCTGAGGCACTTCATCGTATTTGAGTACGTAGTCCGCGCCTTTGGATTTCGCGATCGCGGCTTTTTCGTCACTAGAGGTTGTGGTGATCACGGTCGCGCCCTTGGCTTTGAGCATCTGCGTCATGAGCCCACCCACACCGCCGGCGCCGGCGGTCGTGAGAACCACATCGCCCTCTTGGACGTTATAGGTCGAGTTGATGAGGTAGTGGCTCGTGAAGCCCTGCAACGGTAACGCTGCCGCGGTCGTGAGGTCGAGCCCGTCCGGGATGCGCGCGAGCTTGCTCTCCTCAACGAGCATGTATTCGGAATAAGACCCGCGCCCACCTGCGGTCGCGACAGCATCCCCAACCGAGAAGTTAGTCACACCCGGCCCTACCGCGGCCACGGTGCCAGCACCTTCGCTGCCGGGAATGAACGGCAGGTCCACGGAATAGACGCCGCTACGCTGGTACGTCTCGATGAAGTTCACGCCTGCGGCAGCGACCTTGATCAGAACCTGGTTTTCGCCCGGTTCGGGAACCTCGATGTCGGTGAGGGTGAGGACCTCGGGGCCTCCGGTGTGTTTCATCTGGATCGCGCGGGCCATGCTGGCCTCCTTTGCATATTTTTTTGATTCGAGATTCTCGCGCTCTGATAGAACGCAACTCAACGCTTATAGCGGGGTGGAGGTAGGGATCATTCCCGGCCCGTCATCATTGCATAACTATTCGTTGGAGTGAATATGGCGGCGTATCATGTGCTTATGACGTATTCGGTAGCGGTTTCGGGAGCCACAGGTTACGCTGGCGGCGAGGTTTTGCGCCTGCTCACCCAACATCCACATGTCAGCATTGGCGCAGTCACGGCGCATTCGAGCGCAGGCGAGCGGTTGGGTGTTTCGCAGCCGCACTTGCGTTCGTTGGTAGAGAGGGTGGTTGAACCTACGAACGCTGAGACTCTCGCTGGCCACGATGTGGTGTTCCTGGCATTGCCGCACGGAGCTTCCGCCGAGATCGCTGAGCAGCTTGGCGAGGACGTGTTGGTGATCGATGCGGCAGCGGATCACCGCCTCGAAGACCCAGTTGCATGGGAGAAGTTCTATGGAAGTGAACATGCTGGTTCGTGGCCGTATGGCCTGCCTGAGCTACCGGGGCATCGCGAGAAGCTTCGCGGCACCAAACGCATCGCGGTACCTGGTTGCTATCCGACCTCAGCGCAGCTGGCACTCGCCCCGGGGATGGCGGCGGGGCTCTTAGAACCGCAGGATGTTGTCATTGTTGCGGCCTCCGGTACCTCAGGTGCCGGCAAGTCCCTCAAACCGCATCTGCTGGGTGCGGAGACGATGGGCGGGATGAGCCCGTACGGCGTCGGTGGGATGCATCGGCACACCCCGGAGATCGAACAGGGCCTGAGCGCGCTAGCCGGTGAACCTGTCCAGGTTTCTTTCACACCAACGCTGGCCCCGATGCCGCGTGGAATCCTCACCACGGCCACCGCCCGCGTCAAGCCCGGCGTGAGCGCAGAGCAACTGCGTGAGGCGTGGGTGAACATGTATCAAAACGAGCGGTTTGTGCATGTTCTGCCTGAAGGTCAGTGGCCGCACACCAAAAACGTTGCAGGCTCTAACCATGTTGAGATGCAGCTGGCCTTCGATGCGCACGCCGGCCGCGTCATCGTGACCGCGGTGGTGGACAACCTGACCAAGGGGACCGCAGGGGGCGCGGTTCAGTCGATGAACCTTGCGCTCGGATTGGAAGAACATGCTGGTTTGCAGCAGGAAGGTATGGCTCCGTAATGAGCAAACATGTCAGCGTTGAACCGCTTCCGGAATACACCTCAGCAGATGCCGCCCGCGAGCTCGCGGGCGTGACGGCCGCGAAGGGTTTCCGGGCCTCGGGCGTCACCGCAGGTTTGAAGCCTTCAGGTACGCCAGATGTTGCGTTGGTTGTCAATGACGGCCCGGACTATGTAGCCGCGGGAGTGTTCACGACTAACCGCGTGTGCGCGGCCCCGGTGCGTGTTTCGCGTGCCGCGCTGGAACGCAACCGTTCTGCGCACGCGATGGTTTTGAACTCGGGTGGCGCAAACGCGTGCACTGGTCAGCAGGGGCTCGCGGATGCGTTGGCTACCCGCCAGCACGTCTCGGACCTGTTGGGTTGTGAGCCTGACCAGGTTCAGGTCGCCTCCACCGGCATGATCGGTGTCCTGCTCCCGATGGATACCTTGTTAGCCGGCACGGATGAGGCGTTCAAGCAGCTATCGGTTGATGGTGGGGCGGATGCGGCCCACGCGATCATGACTACCGACACCGTCGCTAAGCAGGCTCAGGTGACTGCTGAGGCCGGCTACACGATCGGCGGGATGGCCAAGGGCGCCGGGATGTTGGCACCGGGGCTCGCGACGATGCTCGTGTGCATCACAACCGATGCGGAGATTGAGCAGCACAGGCTTGAAGCCGCGCTGCAGCAAGCTGTCGAAGTGTCCTTCAACCGGGCTGATTCGGATGGTTGCATGTCCACGAATGACACCGTGCTGATCATGAGCTCAGGCGCATCCGGTGTCAAGGTGGATGAGGAATTCGAGCAGTTGCTCGCATCCCTCTGCGTAGACCTTGCACGCCAGCTGGTCAGCGACGCGGAAGGCGCAAGCCACGACATCGCTGTCACAACCATCAACGCAGCCTCCGAGGCCGATGCACTCGAAGTCTCCCGTGCTGTGGCGCGCTCCAACCTCTTCAAGACCGCGATCTTCGGCAACGACCCGAACTGGGGCCGCGTGGTCTCCGAGGTCGGCACCACACAAGCCGTCTTCGAACCCGAGAACCTCAGCGTAGCCATGAACGGCGTCTGGGTTGCCCGCAACGGCGGGGTAGGGGACTCCCGCGAGCTCGTGGACTTATCAGCCCAACGTGACGTGCACGTCGAAATCGACCTGCACGCAGGTGAGGCAACGGCGACGATCTGGACCAACGACCTCACCCACGACTACGTCGAAGAAAACTCCGCGTACTCAACCTGAGCTCACCGCACCCGTCGCTACCGCCCCTCAACCGATAAGGAAACCTCGTGAGCACCCCAGACCCCGGCCCACAAGACCCCGCCCAACAGAACCCAGCTCCAGACAACCCGGCACCGCAGACATCGTCGATTAAGACGCCGATCAATCAGCGTTCCCAAGCGGAACGCCTCGCGCTCGCCGCCCGCAAAGCGGAGGCGCTGGTTGAGGCTCTGCCGTGGATTCAGCGTTTCGCTGGAACGCGCATGGTCATCAAGTATGGCGGCAACGCGATGATCAATGACCAGTTGCGGGAAGCGTTCGCTCAAGACATCGTGTTTCTGCATCACATGGGTGTTCATCCGGTCGTGGTTCATGGGGGTGGGCCGCAGATCAACGCGATGCTGGACCGTCTGGGTGTCGAGTCTGAGTTCCGTGGCGGGCTGCGGGTTACGACTTCGGAGACCATGGATATTGTGCGGATGGTCTTGACGGGGCAGGTGGGCCGCGAGCTGGTGGGTTTGATCAACTCGCATGGACGGTATGCCGTGGGGCTTTCGGGCGAGGACGGTCAGTTGCTGCGTGCCAGCCGTCGCGGCACGGTGGTTGATGGTCACGAGGTCGATTTGGGGCTTGTGGGGGAGGTGACCGGTGTTGATCCGAGCGCTGTCGAGGACCTGATCGATGCCGGCCGTATCCCTGTGATCTCAACGGTCGCCCCGGAGATCGATGCGTGGGGTCAGCCAACGGGCGAGGTCCTCAATGTGAATGCCGATACCGCCGCCGCGGCTCTCGCTGGCGCGTTGGGTGCCTCCAAGCTCGTGATCCTCACGGATGTTGAGGGTCTATACGCGAATTGGCCGGATAAGGATTCGCTGATTTCTTCGCTGACCGTCAGCGAGTTGGTTGAACTGTTGCCTTCGCTGGAGTCGGGGATGATCCCTAAGATGACAGCGTGTTTGGCGGCGATCGAGGCTGGGGTGTCTCGCGCGCACATCGTGGATGGGCGGAAACCGCACAGCATGATGTTGGAGATTTTCACGTCCGCTGGCGTTGGTACGCAGGTGGTTCCGAACGGTGAGGAGGGCTGAAACGTGAGTGTTGAAGATTACGATGCGGTAGCGCAGTCAGCGTTGGCGCTGGCTCAGGAGGCGAGCGGCTCCCATAGCGCGGCTTCGGAGACGGGCGAGACCAATGAGAGCCTTTTAGGACGCTACAAGGAAAGCCTCATGGGTGTGTTCGGCACGCCGCAGCGCCCCCTGGTGCGTGGGCGGGGCTCGTACGTGTGGGATGCCGACGGTAATCAGTACCTGGATCTGTTGGCCGGTATCGCAGTCAACGCTTTGGGACACGGGCACCCTGATGTGGTGCGTGCCGTGTCTGAGCAGATCTCCGCGTTGGGGCATGTCTCCAACTTCTTCACATCTCCTGCGCAGGTGGCGCTGGCCGAGAAGATTTTGAAATTGGCTCAAGCGCCTTCCGGATCTGCCGTGTTTTTCACTAATTCGGGTACTGAATCCAATGAGGCGGCACTCAAGCTGGCCCGCCGCAATGCCGGCACTGATGAGAAGCCGCGGACCCGCATCGTGGCTTTGAAGCAGGGTTTCCACGGCCGCACGATAGGTGCGTTGTCTATGACGTGGAAGCCGGAATACCGTGCCCCGTTTGAGCCGCTGGTACCTGGTGTCGAGTGGATTGAGCCAGGTGATGTTGATGCGCTCACAGAGGCGGTGGATGAGACGGTTCAGGCCGTGATTGTTGAACCGATTCAGGGTGAGGCCGGGGTGCGTGAGCTTCCCGAGGGCTATCTTGAGGAGGTCCGTAGACTGACCCGTGAGCACGGGGCGTTGATGATTGTCGATGAGGTGCAGACCGGTATCGCGCGCACAGGCGAGTGGTTCGCATCGTTGGCTCGGGTCACCCCGGATGCGATGACGTTGGCTAAGGGCCTCGGTGGCGGTATGCCGTTGGGTGCGTTGGTCACGTTTGGTGAAGAGAACTCGAAGCGTTTGAGCGCAGGCCAGCACGGGACGACCTTTGGCGGTAACCCGGTCGCTACCGCGGCGGGGCTCGCGGTCCTTCAGGCTCTGGAGTCTGAAGGGATCCTGGCCCACGTCAAAGAAACGGGTGCATGGCTTGCCGAACAACTTGCGCAGCTACCGGAGGTGGAGTCTGTTCACGGTAAGGGTTTGCTGCTCGGGGTTGAAGTGGGCGAGGGGATCGCACCCCGCATGGTCCGCGTCGGGCTTGATGCCGGTTTCATCATCAACGCAACCGGGCCATCGACGGTCCGCTTGGCTCCGCCGCTGAACATTTCCCGCGATGAGCTACAGACATTCCTTGAGGCGTTCCCGCAGATTCACGCTGAAGCACAGTTTCACGCTGAAGCCGTGAAGGCGGCGCAGAAGGAGGGCACGCAATCATGAGCTCGGTACGTCATTTCTTGAAAGACACAGATCTGAGCCCTCAGGAACAGAACCGGGTTCTAGATATGGCTGAGCGCCTGAAAGCTCAGCGGTGGTCGCGCTCGCCGCTGGCGGGCCCGCAGACTGTGGCCGTGATTTTCGATAAGACCTCAACCCGTACGCGACTCTCGTTCGCGACCGGGGTCGCTGACTTGGGCGGGCACGCGCTCATCATCAACCCGGGCGAGGCGCAAATGGGGCATAAGGAAACCATCGAGGATTCGGCGAAGGTTTTCTCCCGCATGGTTGCTGCCGTTGTGTGGCGTACGTTCGCCCACGCGGACATCGAGGAGTTTGCGGCCCATGCGAGCATCCCGGTCGTGAACTCCCTGACCGATGACTACCATCCGTGCCAGATCCTTGCTGACCTGCTGACCATCCGAGAACACAAGGGGAAAACCGCCGGCTTGAGCATCGCGTACCTTGGCGATGCCGCTAACAACATGGCGAACTCGTATCTTTTGGGGTGCGTGACCGCGGGTATGCACGTGCGGATCGCAGGCCCTGAAGGTTATCTTCCGGCCTCGGACGTTGTGGCGGAGGCGCAGAAACGCGCGGAAGAAACCGGCGGCAGTGTAGTGGTGACAACTGATCCGGTCGAAGCGTTGAAAGACGCCGACGTGGTGGCCACGGACACCTGGATCTCGATGGGCCAGGAAGATGAGAAAGAGCAGCGGCTCAAGCTGTTCACGGATTACGCAGTCGATGATGCCGCGATGAGCCACGCTGCCGCGGACGCGATCGTGTTGCACTGTTTGCCGGCCTACCGCGGTTTCGAGATCTCCGAGTCGGTGATCGACGGGCCCCAGTCGGTGGTGTTCGATGAGGCAGAGAACCGTCTTCACGCCCAGAAGGCTCTCTTGACGTTCTTGCTGGATGAATCCGGCCTGGCAACGGACACGCCGAAAGACCAGGAGGGAAGCGCATGAGCGAGACGGCACATTCCTCCGCGGGCTCCGCACAGAGCTCCGCACACAGCTCAGCGGCGGGGCTGAAGACCCCAACCCAGTTGACCACCAAGACAGCCCGGCAGGCGCGTATCCGCGAGATCCTCAGTACCGCGTCGGTGGGTTCGCAGGCCGAGCTGGTCAACATTCTTGCTGACGAGGGTTTCCACGTCTCGCAAGGAACGCTCTCACGCGACCTTTTGGATGTTGGCGCTGTACGGGTGCGTGGGGCCAACGGTACGGGATACGTGTACCGTTTGTTGGCTGATGGTGAGGACTCCGCCGCGTTGAGCCGCCCACACGCGAGTGCTGCGGGGGAACCGGAAGCGTGGGGTGGCAAGCTCGCTCAGCTGTGCACCCAACTACTGGTCGCAGCTGATTCGAGCGCGAACATGGCGGTTCTCCACACCCCGCCAGGGGCCGCAAATTTCTTGGCGCAAGCGATCGACCGCGCCGCTATCCCTCTGATTCTGGGGACGGTGGCAGGCGACGACACGGTGTTAGTGATCACGCGTGAGCCGCACGGCGGGGACGATGTGGCCCGCCGATTCCTCGAGATCGCAGGCGCGATATAGACGCGTCGGGTGCCTGATAGCTAGCCCGCTTGCGCTCGCCGACTACTCGGGTGAGCCCTCCAACAGCGGTAGTAGCGCTGTTTGGCCGAAGGTTTTCGCAGTATCGACCGCGTTGGGAGCTCCCGCATCGGGCCGTGCGCCGCGTTCCAGAAGCGCGCGCACGAGTGGCTCGTCACCGCGGAACACGGCGCACGTGAGGGCTGACTGATTCGACTGATTGAGGTAGTTGACCTCGGCGCCGGCCTCGTCGATGAGCGCGAGCGCGAGCTCGCTCTGGCCTGAATAGGCGGCAAGGATCAAAAACGTGTCGCCGCGGCTGTTCTGGATTTCAGCCGGAATACCCTGCTTGACGTATTCGACCAGCAACATGTCGCCCTCACGGGCCATGTCGAAGAGCTTGTTGAGGAACTCGACCTGTTCATCACTCAATGCCGGCCCGGTGCCACCAACGTGTGGTGGCGCGGCGATTGCTGCTTCGAAGTCCGTTCCGGAGCGGCGGCGCGGATCAGCCGGGTGCAGGGGCTGTGCATCGCCAGCCTGCGCATCGCCTGGCTGCGCGTCGTTTTGGTGTGCATCGTGCGTTCCACTCATAGGCAACATCTTAACGAAGCCTGGGTGGCTCCGTGTCTTTGAACAGTCATAGACGGGGTGGCCATAGATAGAATGGACGGCGGTGCTTTGCGCCCGCAACCCGGCCTTTCAAGGAGTAATACATGACGGCAGAACAGAACGCAGCGCCTCACGGCACGAATGAGGGGTCGTTGTGGGGTGGTCGTTTCGCTGATGGCCCGTCGGATGCGATGGCCGCGTTGAGTAAGTCAACGCATTTCGATTGGCGTTTGGCTCGCTATGACATTGCCGGTTCGAAGGCGCATGCGCACGTTCTGCACCGCGCAGGCCTGTTGAGTGATGATGAGCTCGATGGCATGCTCACTGGCCTTGAGAAGCTGGATGCGGACGTGGTTTCGGGCGCGTATCAGCCGGCTTTAAGCGATGAGGATGTTCACGGTTCCCTCGAGCGTGGCCTGATTGAGCGTACCGGCGCGGAACTGGGTGGGAAGTTGCGTGCGGGGCGTTCGCGTAACGATCAGATCGCAACGCAAGGCCGCATGTTTTTGCGTGACCACGCCCGTTTGATTGCTCGCGGGGTTGTGGATGTTATCGATGCGTTGATTCAGCAGGCGCAAGCGCATCCGTATGCGCCGATGCCGGGGCGTACGCATCTGCAGCATGCTCAGCCAATCTTGTTGAGCCATCATCTGTTGGCGCACGCGTGGGCTCTGTTGCGTGATGTAGAGCGTCTGCGTGACTGGGATGAGCGCGCTAATGTTTCGGCGTATGGTTCTGGGGCACTGGCGGGGAACACGTTGGGGCTGGACCCTAACCGGGTAGCCGCGGATCTAGGGTTCGCCTCCGCTACGTGGAACTCGTTGGATGGTACGGCTTCGCGTGATGTGTATGCAGAGTTCGCGTGGGTGTGCGCGATGATCGGGGTGGATCTATCGCGGATCTCTGAGGAGATCATTTTCTGGGCGACCAAGGAAGCGAACTTCGCGTTCTTGGATGACCGTTATTCGACGGGTTCCTCGATTATGCCGCAGAAGAAGAACCCGGATATCGCTGAGCTAGCTCGCGGTAAGACAGGCCGCCTGATCGGTGATCTGACGGGGTTGTTGGCCACACTGAAGGCTCTTCCGCTCGCGTATAACCGTGATCTGCAGGAAGATAAGGAACCGGTTTTCGATGCCGCGGACACCCTAGAGATTCTGTTGCCTGCGGTTTCCGGGATGATCGCTACGTTGCGTTTCAATACGGAGCGGATGGCTGAGCTGGCTCCGCAGGGTTTCGCCCTGGCTACTGACATTGCCGAGTGGCTGGTCAAGCAGGGTGTCCCGTTCCGTGTGGCTCACGAGCTGTCCGGGCAAGCGGTGTCTCTGGCCGAGTCGAAGGATTGCGAGCTGTGGGATCTCACCGATGAAGACTATGCCGGTATATCGGAAGCGATGACCCCGCAGATGCGTGAGGTCTTGTCCACGCGCGGCTCGCTCGAGGCTCGTTCTGGTCAGGGTGGCACGGCTCCGGATGCGGTGGCACGCCAGTTGGAGGCCCTCATCAAGTCGGTGCATCAGGTGCGTCAGTATGCTGACGGGCCGTTGCATTCCGATTCGTTTGGTCCGCGTGCGTAGAGTTTTTCAAGGAGTACACCTGTTGATGTCGAAGGATGCTGTCATGAGTCATCCAGCGCAGATGCGTGAGAGAACGCAAGCGGGGGATGCGGCTAGTCAGCCGCGCAAGCCGGTGGAAGAACCGGTAGGGGAATCTATTGAGCAGCTGCTGGATCGTTTGTGTGCGATCATCCCGGACCACCCCGAGCCTGGCATCACGTTCCGTGATTTGACCCCGGTTTTCGCTGATGCTGAAGGGCTGCATCGGGTAGTGGATGCGTTAGCTGAGCCGTTCGCTGGTCAGTTCGATGCGGTGGCTGGTTTGGAAGCGCGTGGGTTCTTGTTGGCGTCCGCGGTCGCGTATGCCGCGGGTGTGGGCCTGATGACGGTGCGTAAGGGCGGCAAGCTCCCGCGTGAGGTGTATTCGCGGGAATATCAGCTGGAGTACGGCACTGCCTCCCTTGAGGTTCACCGTGACGCTTTGCCTAAGGGCGGCCGGGTCTTGTTAGTGGACGATGTGCTAGCCACCGGCGGCACCGCAGCTGCGGCGGCCTCATTGGTTGAGCAGGTCGGCGGCACCGTTGCTGGTGTTGCTGTGGTCTTAGAGTTGGATGGTTTGGGTGGCCGAGAGAAACTCGATCCGTGGAAGGTGCACGCTCTGCAGCGCGTCTGAACCGTAACCCACGGGTGCCGAACTCTCTGAAACGGGTTCGGTGACACACGATAGAAGGTGGCCCGGTCGTCATACGACGACCGGGCCACCTTCTATCCTCCTATGGATTAGGAATCCGAGCCGCTACCCGAGGCGCCCGGTCCTCCCGCTCCGCCAGGCATGATTTCGCTCATGTCGACGGTCTCATCCTTGGATGGAGCCTCGATCTTGAACTCCTGGTTGAAGTCGCTGATGCGAGCGCGGCCCTTCAGGTCCTTTGGCATCGGGGCTCCGGAACCTGTGTTGCCGGTGTTGAGCTGATTTTCCGACATAATGTCTTCGCCGCTACCTTCAACAGCGAGGAGGGTTTTGCCGTCAGCGGCGTCGATAAAGAACAAGGTTTCACCGTCTTCTCCAGTGCCCTTGTATTTGAATGCGCTCTGGCCGTTGATCTCTGCAGGCTCACCTTGGTCCTCGACCTTGGAAATATCAAGCGACTCAGCGAACTTGGTGAAGTCTGAAGCGTTTGGAGCTGACTGGCCTGTTTCAGAGAACGGCATCGTCATATATTTACCGCGCATCTTGTCGAAGGTCTCGCGTATTTGCGGTGGCACCTCACCACCTGCGCTGGCGAAAATGTTGTCTAGAAGGTCGTCGCCGAACTTCATGTACATGTTGTCGCCTACGAGCTTCATGTCAAAGCCACCCTTGATTTGCTGGCCACCCTGCGACATATCCATCTTGATCTTCATGTCTGCAGCGACCTGCGGATCAACGGTTTGGACCGAGCTAATCTGCACCTTTCCGTCGGAAGCAGTGAACTCGCCCTGCAACTTGTAGGACTTCAGGTTCTGCAACTGCTGCTTCACATCAGCGCTGATTTCGGAGAACGGCTTTGCCTGCCCCTGAGCGTTGTTGTTCTGCTGCTGGCCGGCCTCACCGTTGTTCGAAGCAGGCGCGTTGCCGTCGTTGCCGCATGCTGTCAAAGCGAGAGCGGAGAGGGAGAGAACGGCAAGCCCTGCGCGGAGCTTATTCTTCATCATTGTTTATCTCACGGTTCCTTTCGTTCCGTGGGATGAACCGCCAAATGAGCGATGCATCGAGGGTGCTCGTCTATTCAAGAGTATCAAGTACGAGTTTTCGTCAGTTTCGTAGACTAACGTTACGGGGTTGCTGAATAGAAATGAAAAATAAACGAACCCCGCCGCAAAATTCTCAGCCTAGGCACATCTTCTGCGAGTCAGCCACACAGGCGCGCCGCACTCAGTGAGGACCGCTCACCACCGGACGCTAGCTAGTCATTGGACGCTGGCTAGTCAGTGGACCAGGGAACTGTTTCGTCTTCCTTTGGCTGTGGAATCAGGGCGGTTTGGTTGAAGCGGCTGAACTGGATGATGTGCCCGTCGATGCGGGTGTCCACGGCAACTAACGCGCGGGAGTCCACATCGATGTAGAGCACTACGTCGTCGGCGCCGACGTATTTGAACACGTCCTGGCCGTTGAGTTGGATCTTCTCTGCTTCCTCGGTGAACGAGTCCCAGTCGATGGTTGAGAGCATTTGGTCGCTCAGTTTCACGGGGTCGAGGTTCTTGAGCTCGGCTTCCTGTGGCGTCATCGTCACGTAGTGGTCGAGGATGTCGTCGACGTTTTCGTCTTGACCGTTTTCACCTCCGGCGCCGAGGCTGCTCCAGAAGACGCGGTCGCCTTTGAGGTAGATGGTCTCATCGTCGAGGATGAGGTTCATTTGGCCGTCCGCGCGGGTGCCGCTCACATGGCCTTCTAGCGCCATAGCGTGGGCGGGTTGGCGGTGGAAAACACCCACGAAGTCGATCGTGAGCCCTTTGAACATCGTGGTTCCGTCAGCTTTATACGTTGACATCGTGGCAAGCGTTTTCAGGATGTCGAAGCGAATGTCAGCGATCTGCGGAGCCGGCGCACCGTCCTCGTCATCTTCTGCATCCGCTGTGGAGCTTGCCGAAGATGCAGCTGGTTTCTTCGACTCCGAGGGGGCCTTCGATGTCGAGGCTTTGGCTTGGGCCGATTCCGGCGTAGCTGAACCCTCGGTTGGGTTATCAGAGCCTTCCGTGTGTGCGGGCGCTTCGTCAGGCGCGTCTTCGTGTGCCGCGGCGCAGCCGTTCAGCACACCCAGCATCGGCACACTCATAACAAGCAGTGCAGCCACACATCGCGCGGTGAACTGTCGTGGCGTGCGAAACTCTGTCACTTCAGACCTTTCCGCCACATCAGAACTTTCTGTCACGTTGGAACTCTCCGCCACATCGGAAATCTCTGTCACGTTGGAACTGCTTATCAAGTGTATGTGAGGGCATGCGGACAAGCGCCTCGAGGCGGGCATGATGTGTGCGTGCGCGTAGAATGGACGGTCGCGCATTTTATTCGCTCATCCACAGCGAGGCGCGGACTTTGCAGGCAGACGCAGGCTCTATAGGTAGGGGGATATCGCGTGCAACAGTCACGGTCTGACAGCACGGAGCAACAGTATGTTTCACAACTGTATGCCCGGGTTGATCAGTTGCGCACCCAGAAGGTTGAACAGCTGAAGAAGGTTCAAACCACGGGCGCGATTGGTAGCGTTCAGAACGCTTCAGAACGTGACTCTTTTGCCGCCCTGTACGAGGACCGAATCGCTCAGCTGGAAGCCGTTGAGCATCGTCTGGTTTTCGGGCGCATCGACCGCAGCGAGGACATCGAGTGGCGCGAGGGCGAACCGGTCATTGAACAGGCGCGCGCCCGCTACATCGGCCGTATTGGGCTCACGGATGAAGATCAGCAGCGGCTGTTGATCGATTGGCGGGCCCCTGAGGCTGCGACGTTCTATCAGGCGACCCCGTTTGAACCGATGGGGGTTGCTCGCCGCCGCCACCTGAGCCTCAAGGGGCGCACGGTGGCCGCGTTCGAGGACGATGTGCTGGACCCTGACCTCGCGACCGCCGAGGGTGCCTCACATTCCGATGGGGCACTCATCGCGGCCTTGACCGCTCCCCGAACGGGCAAGATGGGCGATATCGTCGCCACGATTCAAGCGGAACAGGACCGAATCATACGCGCCCCGATGCGCGGCGTCACGGTCGTGCAAGGCGGGCCTGGCACCGGCAAGACCGCTGTCGCACTGCATCGCGCCGCATACCTCTTATATGAGCAGCGTGAACGCCTGGGCCGCGCGGGCGTATTGATCTTGGGTCCATCGCAGACGTTCATGTCCTATATCGAACGCGTGCTGCCCTCACTAGGCGAGACCGGCGTTGTCATGTCCACCGTCTCGACCCTCTATCCAGGCGTTGACGGTGCGCCGGAAACCAACCGGCAGGCGGCCCGCCTCAAGGGTTCCCTGCACATGGTCGAGGTCATGAAACGCGCGGTGGCGCAACGTCAACGCACCATCCCAGGCAAACGCAAGCTCACCATCGAGGGCCTCACCGTCACGCTGAAACCTAAGACCATCAAGCGGGCGCTCGCCGCGGCCCGTGCGAGCCGCCAGCCGCACAATAAGGCCCGTGAGGTGTTCGTGGATCACGCGGTCGCGGAGATCCTGGAGCTGTACCAAGCCGCTGTTGACAGCGATGGTGTGCAGGGCTCCGAGCAGGAAACCGCGGCGTTGGAGCGCGATGTTCGTGCCAGCCGCGATGTGCGTGTTGCCTTGAATCTGTGCTGGATGCCGTTGACTCCGGAGCAGTTAGTAAGGGACTTGTTCAGCAAACCAGAGGTCCTGGATGCGGTTCTACCGCGGCTCTCGTCTGCCTCGCGTGAGGCATTGTTGCGTGAGCCGGGCGTAGCGTTCACGGAGGCGGATGTTCCTCTGCTGGATGAGGCCGCGGAGCTGTTGGGGCCGTTGCCGGTGGCCTCTAGTGCGCAGCGCGCTGAGAAACTGCAGCGCGAGCGCGATGTTGAGAACGCAAAGAAAGCGCTTGAGAACGTCAACGCGGAGCTTGAAGAGATCGGCGTCGACGGTGTGGTCGATGAAAATATGCTGCTTGAGTTCAACGAGCACCGTGCTACGGGTTTGAGCGCGGTCGAGCGGGCCGAACGCGACCGGGAATGGACCTACGGGCACGTGATTGTGGACGAGGCCCAAGAGCTCACGGCGATGCAGTGGCGGGTTCTGATGCGGCGCGGACCGCTGAAGTCCTTCACGATTGTGGGTGATATTGCGCAGGCCACGACCGTGGGTTCGGCTTCCTCGTGGGCGGATGCGCTGCAGCCGCATGTGGGGAAGCGGTACCGCTTGGAGGAACTCAGCGTGAACTATCGCACGCCTCGGCAAGTGGTTGAGCTCGCGGAGAGGCTCGCACGAGCTGAGGGCCTACCGATTTCTGCGGCTCAGGCTGTGCGGGATGCCGACACTGACCCGATGGTGTGTGAAGTCGCAGACTCCGAGCAGGTGCTCACGCATGCCGGCGATGCCGTGGCTCGCTTCATGGACAAGACAAGCCAAGGCCTCATCGCGGTTATTTGCCCGCAGGCTGAACAGGCTGCCGCGATGGAGGCTTTATCACTGCGGTTTGGTGCCCAGGTGGGAACTGGTGCCGGCGATGCGGCGGCCGGCCAGCGCATCGTGGTGTTGACTACGGATCAAGCCAAGGGCCTCGAGTTCGATGCGGTGGTTGTGCTGGAACCCAACGCGATCGTGGCCGAAGATCACACCGCGGCAGGGCTGTATGTGGCGATGACCCGCACAACGCAGGACCTTGTGGTGATCGCCCCTGAGGGCGATCTGCCGGCGGCGTTACAAACTGAAGATCAATAGTCCGGTTGGTAGCATGACCAATGTGACCGAAAAGGAGAAAGCCGACGTAATGGCACAGACGAACGACCCCTCATTTGACAACATTTTCCAGGAGCTGAAGTGGCGCGGCCTCATGTACGTGTCCACCGATGAGGAGGCCCTGGAGAAGGTGCTGGCAGGGGAGCCTATTACGTATTATTGTGGCTTCGATCCGACCGCCCCGTCGTTGCACTTGGGTAACTTGGTGCAGATCCTGGTTCTGCGCCGCCTGCAGTTGGCGGGGCATAAGCCGTTGGGGCTTGTGGGTGGCTCGACCGGTTTGATCGGCGACCCTCGTCAGACGGCCGAGCGTGTTTTGAACACCCCGGAGACGGTTCAGGAATGGGTTAAGCGTTTGCGTTCCCAGATTGAGCGTTTTCTTTCCTTCGAGGGCGATAACGCCGCACGCATGGTCAACAACCTCGACTGGACCAAGGACCTCACGGCGCTAAGCTTCTTGCGCGATGTGGGTAAGTATTTCCGCGTGGGAACCATGATCCGTAAAGAGACCGTTGCTAAGCGGTTGGCTTCGGATGAAGGTATTTCTTACACCGAGTTCTCCTACCAAGTCCTTCAGGGCATGGACTACCTGAACCTCTACCGCGAATACGACTGTGTTCTGCAGACGGGTGGTTCGGATCAATGGGGCAACCTGACCTCCGGCGCGGATCTGATCCGCCGTGTTGAGGGTGTGTCTGTCCACGCGTTCGGCACCCCGCTCATCACGAACTCTGATGGCTCTAAGTTCGGTAAGTCCGAAGGCAACGCGATCTGGCTGGATGCCGAGATGTGCTCGCCGTACACGTTCTATCAGTTCTGGCTCAACACTTCGGATGCGGATGTGATCGACCGTTTGAAGGTCTTCACGTTCATGCATCGGGCGGAGATTGAAGAGTACGCGAAGAAGGTTGAAGACGAGCCGTTCCGCCGTGAAGCGCAGAAGCGCCTCGCATGGGAAGTGACTTCGTTGGTTCACGGCCCGGAGGCAACCCAAGCAGCGATCGATGCTTCCGAGGCCCTGTTCGGTTCCGGTGAGCTTGCGGCGTTGGATGCTGGCACGGTCGATGCTGTGTTTGCTGAGCTGGGTGGCGCTGAGGCTGCAAGTGGCTCGAATATCGTTGATGTTCTGGTTGCCGCTGGCATCTCTAAGTCGAAGTCTGAAGCGCGCCGTTCGCTGGGTGAAGGCGCGATCAACGTGAACAACGTCAAAGTGACTGACCCTGAGGCGACGTTCGAAACCGGTGAGGGCTTGGGTTCTGGTAGCGGCGAGGAGGACGTCCTGATTCTGCGTCGCGGACGCCGAACGCTCGCCGCGGTTCGCTTGGTCTAAGTGGATTTGGGTTAAAGCGGCTTTGGTCTATGTGGCTTTGGTCTATGTGGCTGATGCCGCTTCCGGTTTCACCTGTAGCGATGAACCCTTCCAACCGGGAGGGGAAGAGCGTAGCATAAAGATCATGACACTGACACCTGATTTTGAAGCCAAGGTTAACGAACAGATCACCCTCGAATTCGAAGCGAACATGGTGTACCGCCAGCTCGCTATCGAGGCTGATAAGCAGGACCTCACGGGTTTCGCGAAGTGGTTGCGCGCGCAGGCCGATGAAGAGATCGAGCACGCCAATAAGTTCATCAACCATCTCTTGACCCGTGACGGGGCCCCGAAGATCGGGGCTATCGCGGCTCCGGATGTGGCGGAGAACGCATCCCCGTTGGAGCTCTTCACAGCCGCACTCGAGCACGAAAAGAAGGTTTCGCAGGCTATCCGCGATCTGTACCGGGCCGCCGATGCCGCTGGCGATATCGATTCGCGTCCTCTTCTGGACTGGTTCATCAACGAGCAGCTTGAGGAAGAGGACACTGTGAGCGAGATCATCGGCCAGCTCAAGCTGGTGGGCAACGACGGATCGGGCCTGTTGCGCCTCGACACTTCGTTGGGAGCTCGTACGAGCGACGGAACTGAAGACGAGTAGTTTCGACATCGAAACGATCTAGCTGAATTAGGGCTTAGAACTAGGGCCTAGCTTTCCTCGCCTGGGTGGTCACCGGCAGTGAGCCGGTGACCACCCAGGGCGTTTAAGCCCGCAAACTCAAGGATTTTTCGAGATCGAAGCGAGCGGTGTGTGGGTGGTTTTGCGTTTTGGTGTGGGTGTGTGTAGAGTATTTTCCTGTTGCCCACACGGATGGAGTGCCGGTTGCCGGTGTGTCTGGTGGACAATGACTCGGGATTCATCTACCGGCTAGGTTTGTTTCTGGTTTTGGTTTGGTGGGGTTTCGGGTTTCATATCTGCCATATGGTTGCTTTCTTGTTGAGGGTTTCCGGGTTGCTTTACCTGGTTTTGTTTTCTTGGAAAGCTTGTGGTAGAGTGAGTATCCGCTCTTGAGTGAAGCGTCCTGGTTTCCTTTCTTACTTCGCATGGTTTGTGT
>NZ_KV788990.1:0-5232 GCF_001807395.1 Arthrobacter sp. HMSC06H05
AAACCAGTCCAACTTTCGGGGGCTAGTTCAAAGAACCAGGCGGGGTTTGTGCGCTCTAGCCCCCGGCGCAGCCCTCCCCCTGACCATCAGACCCAACCCCAGCTCACGCTAAGGGTAGGCTTACCAGTATTATGTCGAAGAGCCAGAACACCATGGATCCCCTCGCGATCAGCGCCACCCGACCCACTTCATACGTTGATCACCAGCTGCTCGATACCCCAAGCGAGCGCGGTCATCGCATCATCCGCGCTGAGGTCTGCAGCATCAGTGCTCCGGCAAAGAATTTGCGTCGGATCGCCGTCCAGTCACCCGAACTAATGGGTTGCCAACTCTCTGGTCCTGATGAGTTCTTTGGCCTCCTCATGCCCCCGACCCCCGGCGCGCAGCTGCACCTTCCAGATCACGATGGTGGCATTAACATCCGCGCCAGCGTGGCGGCTATGCCGGAGGGGCGGCGCCCGATTCTGCGCTGGTACACCGTCCGAACACTTGATTCCGAACGCGGAATCCTCACTTTCGATGTGGTTACGCACGGCATAAGCAGCCCTGATGACGAGCACATCGGCCCCGGGCTTTCTTGGGCGTTGAACGCCCACGTCGGCGATGACGTCGCTCTGTGGACATGCCAGGGTCTGTGGCATCGTCAGCAGGCTTCCCAGACCTTGATTGCCGACCCCTCTGCAGCGCCTTCCCTCCGCGCCATCCTGGAGTACACGCAGACCTTCGCGCCCGAACAGCTACCCGAGATGCACGTGATTGTGCTTGCCGAAAGCCAGCACGACCTGGAACCGCTGCTACGTGAACACTGGCAGGACAAGGTAGGCAGCTTAAAAGTTATTCTCCGCCCTACGACAGAGTTCAGCGGCGCCACGTCATTGACTCGTGGGGTCTTAAGAGCGACTCCGTGCAATGGTGCCCGTACTGGTTCATCGGCAGGGCTCGCCCTTAGCTCGGGTCAGATGACGCCAATCCCGAGCACCTAGCCACCGCCCTCTGCGGTGTGGCGCTAGGAGGCCTGGGTGGGGTTGTCGACGACTCCTCGTGGCACGATGATCGGCGCTGTGCCACGGGGGTCCTCCCACACCTCAGCGCGCAGGCCATAAGCCTCGTGGAGCACATCCTCCGTTAGCGCTTCCCGCGGTGCGCCCTGCGCGATCTTTTTCCCACCCTTCATCACGATCATGGTGTCGCTGAAGGCACCAGCCAGGCTGAGGTCATGCAGCACCGTCACGACTGTCTTGCCCTCCCGAGCGAGCTCGCGCACGATCCCCAGGATCTCCATCGCATGCGCTGGGTCTAGGTAAGTTGTCGGCTCATCCAGCAACACGACTGGTGTATCCTGCGCCAGCACCATCGCCATCCAGACGCGCTGCCTCTGGCCACCAGAGAGCGCCGCCACATCACGAGCGGCAAGGTGGTCAGTCGCTGTTTTCTCCAACGCCTCCCGCACCTTCTTCCGGTCCTCGGAGGGCGATTCGCTCCCACCCCACAGCGCGCGCCGGTAGGGGTGCCTCCCACGCTCCACCAGCTCCCCTACCGTCAGCCCCGGCGGGCAGATCGGATGTTGCGGCAAGAGCGCGATGAGACGAGCTGCCTCGCGGGCGCCCAAGCCGTGGACGTCCTTATCCGCGACGAGCACCCGCCCCTGGCTGGGAACGAGAAGCCTGGACAGGGCCTTGAGCAGGGTGGACTTGCCACAGCCATTGGGGCCAAGCAGCGTCGTGACCTGCCCCGGCTGCGCTTCAAAAGAGACATCCTTAACGATGCTCCGGTCCTCGCTGTAGCCGACCGTCACGTGCTCGACTCGCATACTCATTGGATCGTTCCTTTCACAGTTCCGCGACGCGCGGCCGACCACACCAACCAAATCAGCGCAGGTCCGCCGATAATCGCGGTCACCAACCCCACAGGAGCAGTAAAGGGCAACGCACCTGCCACCACCGCGCACACGGCCATGAGCGCGGATCCCGCAACAGCCGAACACAACGGATGAGGCGTAGGGGTACCGGCCACCAACTTGGCCAACTGAGGAGCCAGCAACGCGATAAAACCGATGGGCCCAACAAAGGAAACCACGACCGCAACGATGCCGGTCGCTGCGATAAGCAAGATCGAGCGCACCCGGGTGACATTCACGCCAAGGGTGGAAGCGGTGGCGTCGTCATGAGCAAAAAGTGGAAGATCGACCGTGACGACGAGGCCCAAGACCACGAAAGGCAGCATGCCCAACACCATGGGCAACAACGCTTCGGTGCGTACGAAGCCGGTGGAACCAGCGAGCCACGTTTGAGCATCGGCAGCACGGGTCAGCTCTGCTTTGAGCAAAAGATACTGCACCAAGGCCTGCGTAAGAAAAGAAAGCGCCAGGCCAATGAGCACCACGCGCTGAGAGGTGCCAAAGCCACCGAGCAGCATAAGCAACGCGACAATCACCAGGGAGCCGATGAGGGCGAGTCCCGCACGCCACCAAAACGTCGGGATACCCTCGCTCCATGCCGGTCGGGCAAGCACTGTGCCCGCAACGACAAGCACTGCTGCGCCCCCGGAAACGCCGAGGATATCGGGGCTGGCTAGCGGATTGCGGGCCATGGCTTGAGTCCATGATCCGGCGAGCCCCAGGGCCGCGCCAACCACGACGGTGGCGATGGCCACGGGAAGGCGCAGATCCCACACAACGTTGATCGCCTGGCGCGTACCGCCACCGGTGAGAACATCAAGCACCTCAGCCGGGCTGAGCTTCACAGCCCCCTGCCCAAGAATGAGGAAATAACCGAGCACCGTGGCGGCGGCGAAGCCTAATGTCGCCAGGAAGATACGCCTGGTGCGAGCGCGCTTGACTGCGTGCAATGCCGTCATCCCGCTCACACTGCCACCTCCGCGTCTTTCGAGCCCGAAATGCCTCGCCGACGACGAACCGCCGCGACCATAATGGGCGCACAGCCGATAGCCAGAACAATCGACATCTCGAGTTCATTCGGCTGCAGCACGAAACGACCAACAATGTCTGCCAACAACGTGGCAGCGCCGCCAACCACCGCGGTGGGCACCAGCAAGCGCGTAAGCCCAGGGCCGGTGACAGGCCGCAGCAAATGCGGTACGGCAAAGCCCACAAAAGTAACAAGCCCCACGGTGGCGGTCGCCGAACCGGCAAGAATAACCACCGCAGCGGCGGCGAGCAGACGTGCTCGGGCGGGCGAGCCACCCAGGGAACGAGCCGCATCCTCACCCATGGCCAGAAGGTCCAGTGGCCGTGCCGCTAACGCCGCGCACAGTGCCCCGAGGGCTAGGCCGACAGCAGCCATCAGCACGTCATCCATACCGCGCCCTGCGGTGGAGCCGACGGTCCAGCGGCGCAGTCCCTCCAGGGTGTCGGAGGAATAGAGGCTCAGCATATTCGTGGCTGCTTGCAGGGTGAAGGTGACGCCGACGCCTACCAGCACCAGCGTCAATGGGTCGCGGGAGACCCGGGAGATAAGCAGGACGACCAGCGCGGCAATGGCCGCACCGATAAGCCCTGCCACTGCCCGGTGCCCGACCGTCGTCGCCCACCCCACGGTGAGTGAGACGGCGACCGCGAATCCCGCGCCGGCGTTGACACCGATGATGCCGGGGTCCGCCAAGGGGTTGCGTGTCCAGCTCTGCGCGATCGCTCCCGCCATGGCGAGGGCTGCGCCCGCGAACACAGCCAAGAGAGTGCGGGGCACGCGCAGGTCCCAAACAATCCCTGCCTGCTCTGCGCCAGCGGTGGAATGTGGCGCGTGGTGCGGTCCGTGCAGGAGGATGCTGGTCACCTCCCCCATCGACAGGCTGCGGGCCCCTAGGTACAAGGAGGCGATCATCAAAAGCACCAGAAAAGCCAGTGCGCCAAGCGTAACCGCGACAACGGACAGGGGACGCCTAGCCCCCGCACCGCCACGTAGGCGTTGTGCGGGAGAGGCGAGCGGTGAGAGCGCTTTGATCACAGAACTTCTGCAGCTAGACCGCGTCGGAGAACTTCTCGACGGCCCACGGGATGGTCAGGGGGTTGGGCATGCTCATCGCGTTACCGACGTTCTCCTCCATCCAGTACACCTTGCCCTCGCGAACCACCTCGAGCTTGCTGAAGGTTGGATCCTTCTTCAGAGTTTCTGCTGCCCCCTGGTAATCGAGCACAAAGAGGTAATCCACGTTGTTGAGCTCGTTGTAGTTCTCGGGAGCGATGTCGCGGTAGAACTCACCGCCATTGCCCTCAAGCTCCTTCGGAATGTCGAAGCCCAAGTTCTCGATGAACTGCCCTCGACCATCGCCGGAGGTGTACAGGCCAATCTTGCCCTCGTAGGGCATGACGATAGCTGCGCGCTTGCCCTTGAGCTCGGGGTGCTGCTTTCGGAAGTCCTCGAAAGCCTTCTGCGTCTCCTCGACGAGCTTGTCCCCTTCCTCCTTCTTATCCACAGCCCTCGCGATCTGGGCTACCTGGTCTCGCCACGGGATCTGCCAGTCCGTTGTCCCCTCTGGCTTGACGGTGGTTGGGGCAATGTCGTTGAGAGCCTTCTTCGCCTGCTCATCCACGGCGCTGTTCACAGCGATGATCTTGTCGGGATCGGCAGCCGAAATCTTTTCCAGAACTTCAGCAGTGAAGCCGTTACCGGTGCCGTAGACAGTTTCTGGCTTCTCGTCCCCAAGCTTGTCGGTTGCCCATGGGCCAACGCCCGAGGCATCCACATCGCCCTCCGCACCCCACGGCGCTACCAGGACAGGCTGGATTCCGAGAGCGAGCAGTGTATCGGCGTCCCCGAGCCCAACTGCCGCGATCCGCTCATTGCCTGCCCCTTCCCCTCCTGAGGCCTGCTCCTCCCCTCGCGCGCAACCGGTGAGAACGAGGGCGGATACAGCCAGAGCTGCTGTGGTCTTGATAGCCGCGCGGCGGCTCAGAGTCTTCTTCAGGAACATGTCGGGCCTTAAAGTGTGAGAGTTTTGGGTGCTTCGACTGCAGCGGGACATCGCGGTGCAAGCGACCCAAAATATCCGGAAAGAATACTCCGGCAGGTCACGGGCACAGCATGACGCGCAACAATTTCAAAATAATACCAAGGGTAGCCTAACCTTACAAACCCTCGGCTTACTCGCTGGTAGCGATGCCCAAAACTAGGACCCACCCCAAGTACCACCAACAAACCCCGCCGTGTTCCACACACAGCACAACCCCCGCGCGGTTCCTCAGAATGAACTGCTCCCCTTTAGTTGGGCTGAGAA
>NZ_KV788991.1:0-25276 GCF_001807395.1 Arthrobacter sp. HMSC06H05
CTTATCCGGTGCAGTTAGTGTTCGTGGATCAGCAGGTCATGATCCTTCGACTCCCGGGTCAAGAGGATCGCGATAGCGGAGACGGCTGCGATCGACCCGATGAAGATGATGACCGGCAGTGTGCTCACTCCACCACCGGGCCCGGCGTAGAGGGACGCGACGATCGTCGGGGTGAACCCGGCACCCAGCAGGGTGGCCAGCTGGTAGCCCAGCGAGGCGCCGGTGTAGCGGGACTCGGTGCCGAACTGTTCCGCGATGAACGCCGCCAACGGCCCGTAGATCATGCCGTGCAGGGCGAGAGCGATGGTGAACGCTGCGAGGATGACGAGCCAGCTGTCCGAGCGAAGCATCGGAAACATCGGGAACAGGAAGGCGACGAAGAGCACGAGCCCTGCGATCATCACCGGGCGGCGGCCCAATGCGTCAGAGAGCCGGCCGAACCCGACGACCATGAAGATAGAGATTACCGAGGCCCACGCAAAGGCGTAGAGGACATCCGACCGGGCCGTTCCTCCGGCCGCGGAGTAGCCGACCGCGAACGTCGGGAGCAGCACCTGGAGGGCGAAGCCAGCGGCGCCGGCGAACATCGTCAACAGAAGCGCCTTCGGACGGCGAAGTACGGAGATCAGCGGAACCTTCGGCTTAGCCCTATCTTCGGCATCGGCCTTGATCATGGCGGCCTGGAAGACCGGGGACTCGGAGACCTTGGAACGGATGATCAGGCCAACGATCAGCAGTAGGAAGGAGAAAAGGAACGGTATGCGCCAGCCCCAGGAGAGGAACTGCTCCTCGGGTAGCAGGGCGGAGACGGCGCCCATCATGAACGTGCCCAACGCGGCGCCGGAGGGAGCGCCGGCATTCGTGAAGGACGCGGCGAATCCTCGCTTCTTCGTATCGGAGTGTTCGAGCGCCATCAGGGCGGCGCCGCCCCACTCACCACCGACCGCGATGCCCTGGAAGATACGCATGATCACCAGGAGCACGACGCCCCAGATGCCGATCATCTCCGCGGAGGGGATCAAGCCGATCGCGGTGGATGCCAGGCCCATGAGGAGCATGGAGAGCACCAGCATCTTCTTGCGACCGAGCCGGTCGCCGAAGTGGCCGAAGACCGCCCCGCCCAGCGGGCGAGCGACATAGCCGGCCGCGAAGGTGCCGAAGGCGGCGATGGATCCGGCCAGTGGGTCCGAGGCCGGGAAGAACACGTGTGGGAACACGACGGCGGCCGCGGTGGCGTACAGCAGGAAGTCGTAGAACTCGATGGTCGAGCCCAGATAGCTGGAGAGGATGACCTTGCGGGATTCGCGGCGGCGTTCCTCGGGGGAGATGTTCAGCAAGGCATCTACGGTGTCTTGCTTCTCTCCGGTGGATGTAGCCGTGCCGGTGGGACGGCTCTTAGGAGTGATACTGGTCATGGTGACCTCTGTTTCTCTCGTTCGGGGTGGAATGGGAAAAGGGTTCAGGGGTGCTTAGGCGCTCTCACGCAGCACGGTCTTGCGGATCTTGCCGGTCGTGGTGCGCGGAAGCTCGTCCACGAGTCGCACCTGAGCCGGCACCTTGTATTTGGCCAGCAGTTCAGCCAGGTCTTTGCGGATCGCCTCGGCGTCCAATGACGCACCGTCCGCGGGCACCACGAAGGCCACGCCTGACTCGCCCCAGCGTTCGTCGGGGACGCCGACGACGGCCGCCTCGGCCACGTCGTCCAGGGAGAGCAGGGCGTTCTCCACCTCCGCGGGATACACGTTCTCCCCACCGGAGATGTACATGTCCTTGATGCGGTCCTTGATGGTGAAGTAGCCCTCGGCGTCCCTAACGGCGATGTCGCCGGTGTGGTACCAGCCGCCCTCCAGTGCGGCCGCGGTGGCCTCCTCGCGGTTCCAGTAGCCCTTCATGACCTGCGGGCCACGGGCCAAGACCTCGCCGGCGATGCCGTCCTCCACGTCCTCGCCGGTGACGGGGTCCACCACGCGGACCTCGGCGAAGAAGTGTGGGCGGCCGGCAGTCCCAGCATGGGATAGCGCGTCGGCGGCCTCCAGGAGGCAGACGCCGGGGGCAGTCTCCGTCATCCCGAAGCCCTGCACGATCTTCACGCCGCGGTCCTGCCAGAGACGGATGGAGCGTTCCGGCAGCGGGGACCCGCCCACCATGACCGAGCGCAGCGAGCTCAGGTCGGCCTCGGCGAAGCCCGGGTCCTGGGAGAGGAAGTCCAGCATGGCGGGAACCATGAAGGTCCCCGTGACCTTAGAGTGCGAGATCGCGTCCAGCACGTCCTTCGGCCGGAAGGCACGCTGGATGACGATCCGCCCGCCCATCATGAACGTGGGGATCGTGGTCATGTTCAGCCCGGCGATGTGGAACAGCGGGGCCACGGACAGCATGACCTCGTCCTGGCGGAGGTCGGTCCCGGTGAAAGCGTTCAGGTACTGGAAGGTGAGGTTGCGGTGGGTGAGCATCGCACCTTTAGGGCGGCCCGTTGTGCCGGAGGTGTACATGATGAGGGCGACGTCGTCGTCATCCACTTCCGCGTCCACGGGGTCTGCGGAGCCGGAGGCCAGCACCGCCTCGTAGCGCTCGCCGGGGCCGTCCTCACCCTCCACGGCGATCAGACGCAGCCCGGTGACCTTGGATGCCAGGCGCTCTGCCGTGGGCACCTGGTCGCCGCCGTAGACAACGACGGACGCGCCGGAGTCCTCCACGATGAATTGCACTTCCGCCGGCGACAGCCGCGGGTTCACGAGGACCGCGGTGCCGCCGAACAGGGTGGTGGCGAAGAACGTCTCCAGCAGAGCGGGATGGTTGAACCCGACATAGGCGATCCGGTCCCCGCGGCTGGCTCCGCCGGCCAGGAGGGCGTGGGCGAGCCGCTCGACGCGCTCGGCGACCTCGCCGTAGGTGCAGGTGGTGCCCTCGAACTCGAGGGCGACGGCTTCAGGACGGACCGTGGCACGGCGGCGGGGGTAGGTGCCTACTCCGATGTTCATGAGGCTACTCCAAAGGAAGTTCGGGATGGGGATGCTCGGGACGGGGATGTTCAGATGAGGCGCTCCCGGAGGAGCCCTCAGGACGGCCGGAATGTGGCCGACGTCACAAAACTATGGAAAGGCATTTAGTTGAGATTGTCAATGGTTGATTTTGTCAGGAGTTTGGCGTGGGGCTCGGAGTTGGAGCCCCTTCGGGTAGAGCTTCGAGCACCTCTCCGGGGATTATGAGCGAGCGGTCCTGTGGACGATTCACGGCATAAAACAACAAAAAATCGCCCCCGCATGCCTGCCTAGATGCAGGCGTCGCGGGGGCGATTCAGTGGTTTCTAGCCGGTGTTGAGCCGGTTAGAAACCGGTGTTTTACCGGCTATAAGCCGAGTTTAGAGCTGGTTGCCGAGCTTGTATTCGCCCTGCTTCCATTCCGGCATTTCTCCGTCTTCGTCGCTGCGGGTGTAGGAGAATCCGTCAGCGCCGATGGTCACGTTCATTTCGGACTCGTCGGAGCGTGCAACCACTTCCTGTGGGTTGCCGTCGAGGTCGAGCACGAGCGAGGCGTCGGTGTACCAGGACGGTACAACTGGGGTGCCCCACCAGTCGCGGCGCTGGTTATCGTGCACATCCCAGGTCACGACCGGGTTGTCTGGGTCGCCGGTGTAGTAGTCCTGGGTGTAGATCTCGACGCGGTGGCCGTCTGGGTCACGCAGGTACAGGTAGAACGCGTTGGAGACGCCGTGGCGGCCCGGGCCGCGCTCAATCGCATCCGACATACGCAGCGCACCGAGCTTGTCACAGATCGCGAGGATGTTGTGCTTCTCGTGGGTCGAGAACGCGACGTGGTGCATGCGTGGGCCGTCGCCACCGGTCATCGCGGTGTCGTGCACGGTTGGCTTGCGGCGCATCCACGCTGCGTAGACGGTGCCCTTGTCGTCCTGAATGTCCTCGGTGACGCGGAAGCCGAGGTCCTGCATGTACTTCGCGGCGCGTGGAACATCCGGGGTGACCTGGTTGAAGTGGTCCAGACGCACCAAGGCGCCTGGGGTGTAGAGGTCGTAGCGCCATGCGAGGCGCTCAACGTGTTCGACGTCGTAGAAGAACTCGTACGGGAAGCCGAGCGGGTCCTCAACGCGGACCGAATCGCCAATGCCCTTGACGAAGCCGTCCTTCTTACGCTCAACACGGCAGCCGAGCTCCTTGTAGAAAGCCTCTGCCTTGTCGAGGTCTTCTGGGGAGCGCACACGGTAAGAGAACGCAGCGACAGCCGCTACATCGCCCTTGCGCAGCACCAGGTTGTGGTGGATGAACTCTTCCATCGACCGCAGGTAGATGGTGTTCTCGTCTTCTGCCGTGACAACGAGGCCCAGGACGTCCACATAGAATTCGCGGGACTTGGCAAGGTCAGTGACCACAATCTCCATGTAGGCGCAACGCAGCACATCCGGTGCCTCCGCCTGTGGGGTTGGGATCGGGTTCTCAGTCTTGACTGGACCCTCTTGGCCTACATAAAAGCCGGATGAGGTTTTCTGGCGGTTCTCCAGGTTGCTCATGTTTGTTCTCCTGAGGTTGAGGTGGCGCCTCGCAGCTACGTTCCGTGAGGTCACCAGCCGGAGTAGGGGTTAGTTTTCCTGCTTACCGAAAACCGGGTTGTGCACCTTGCCGAGGTTGATATGGACGGCCTGCTGATCGGTGTAGAAGTCGATGGAACGGTAGCCGCCTTCGTGGCCGAGGCCCGAGGCCTTGACGCCACCGAATGGGGTGCGCAGGTCACGAACGTTGTTCGAGTTCAGCCACACCATGCCGGCCTCAACGTTCTGGGCGAAGTTGTGGGCACGCTTCAGGTCGTTGGTCCAGATGTATGCGGCGAGGCCGTACTTGGTGTTGTTCGCGAGTTCGAGCGCTTCCTCTTCGGTGTCGAACGGAGTGATCGCAACAACTGGGCCGAAGATCTCTTCCTGGAAGATGCGGGCTTCAGGGGAGACGTCAGCGAAAACGGTCGGCTGAACAAAGTTGCCCTCAGGGAACTCGTCAGGGCGGCCGCCACCAGCTACAAGGCGGGCCTCTTCCTTACCGATTTCGACGTAGGACATGACCTTCTCGAAGTGCTCAGGGTGCACAATCGCGCCGACCTCGGTGGTCTCATCCGACGGCAGGCCAACCTTGACGCGCTTAGCCTGCGCAGCGTAACGCTCCACGAACTCGTCATAGATGCTGCGCTGAACCAGGATGCGGGAACCTGCGGTGCAGCGCTCGCCGTTGAGGGAGAACACGCCGAAGATGGTCGCGTCGATCGCGGTCTCGAGGTCCGCGTCCTCGAACACGACGGCCGGGGACTTGCCGCCGAGCTCCATCGAAAGGCCCTTGAGGAACGGTGCGGCGTTGCCGAAGATGATCTGGCCGGTCTTGGACTCACCGGTGAAGGAGATCAGCGGAACGTCTGGGTGCTTGACGAGCGAATCACCCGCGAAGCCCTCTTCGCCGTAGCCGTGGACCATGTTGAACACGCCAGCTGGCAGGCCGGCCTCTTCGAAGATGCCTGGCCACAGCGATGCGGACAGCGGCGTGAACTCTGCCGGCTTCAGCACCACGGTGTTACCGGTTGCGATCGCTGGCGCGAGCTTCCAGGATTCGAGCATGAACGGGGTGTTCCACGGCGTAATCAGGCCTGCAACACCGATCGGCTTGCGGTTGACGTAGTTGATCTGACGGCCTGGAACCTTGAACGTGTCATCATGCTGAGCCACGATCAGGTCAGCGAAGAAACGGAAGTTCTCAGCTGCACGGTGCGCCTGGCCGCGCGCCTGGGAGATCGGCAGGCCGGTGTCGAAGCACTCCATCGCTGCGAGCTCGTCCGCGCGGGTCTCCACAACATCGGCGATCTTGTGCAGAATGCGGGAACGCTGACGCGGGAGCATGGTTGGCCACGGGCCGTTTTCGAAAGCGTCCTTCGCGGCGGCAACCGCAGCATCGATGTCTGCGACCTTGCCGGAAGACGCCTTAATGTAGGCCTCGTTGGTGACTGGGTTGAGGACGTCGAAGGTGTCGCCGTCGATCGAGTCAACCCACTTGCCGCCGATGTAGTGGCGGATCTGATCTGGAAGGTTCTCCGGGACTGCTTGCTGTGCCATATGTATGAAGCTCCTCAATCCGGTAGTGGTCCGGTGCGGCCTGTTGGCTGCGCGACGTGGCGCTGGCTTTGATGCCGGTGCGGCCGCGCGGGCCGGTTTGTTGGTGGGGTGATGCCCCACATATTTGCAATCGTATACGATCCGTGGAGGCGTGAAAAGGGTTTAAATGACGACGCGGGCTGACTCCGCGCGGAGCTTAAAGCGAGGAGGGTGGCTGGCCCATGGCGTGAAGGTACGCGTTGAGCGTGTGCATGCGGTGGGCGCGGGCTAGCGCCTCGATCTGGTGGGCTGGCTTCTTGGCGGCGATCGCCTCGATCAACTCGGCATGCTCTTTCACGGAATCCTGGGCGCGGGCCGGGATCGCATCGAAACTGGAAACCCTGATCGCGTCCATGCGCGTCCAACCGCGATGCACCAAATCCAGTAGGTGAGTGTTGGGGCAATCCGAATACAGCAGCGCATGCAATTCAGCGTTCAAGCGCGTGAACTCTGCCGGATCAAAATCGGCCAGCAACGCACGTATCTGTTCGTTCAAGTCCCGGGCGGCCTGCACATCGGCGGCTGAAATATGCTCCGCGGCCAGCGCGGTGGCGGAGCCCTCTAGGATCGCGAGGGTCTGCATCGTGTTCAGATACAGCTCCGCATCCACCTCCGCGACAGTGGCCCCTTTATTCTGGGTGAACACCACGAGGCCTTCGGCTTCAAGCCGGCGGATCGCCTCACGCACCGGCACCACGGAGCACTTCAACTCATCAGCGATGGTCTGCAGAACCAGGCGATAGCCCGGTTCATACGTGCGGTCCAGGATGCGTTCACGCACGGCATCGTAGGCGGCCTGTGACTTCGATGTGGCCCGGGCCTGGCGCGGATGCTGCTGTGCGGAGGTCATATACGGATCGTATACGAGAGCACTCAAAACGTATACGATGATGAATACGACCGGCGCATTCATCAGGGGCGCATCTACCAAGAATGTCAGTAGGAGTGTCAGTGTTCAGCACAACTAACCAGCCCATCGAAGTAACCCAGGACGTTCTGGACAATATCGGCAAGGTCATCGCCGTTCACCTGGCATATTCGTCCCGCGCCGAACAGCGCGGCCGTACCCCTAAGTACCCTTCCTACTTCATGAAGGCGACCTCCTCGCTCGCCTTGACTGGGGAGACCGTGGAACGCCCAGCGGATACCGAACTGCTGCAGTTCGAAGGCGAGATCGCGCTCGTAATCGGCAAGGAAGCCCGCCGCATCACCCCTAACGAAGGCTGGGCGCACGTCGGCTGGATCACCGCTTCCAATGACATCGGTATTCAGGACATCAAGTACGCCGACAAAGGCTCCAACGTCCGTTCCAAGTCCGGCGACGGCTACACGCCACTCGGCCCGGTCATGATCCCTGCCGAGAACCTTGACCCGATGCACCTGCGCGTGATCACCAAGCTCAACGGTGAAACCGTCCAGGACGCCACCACGCAGGAGCTGCTGTTCTCGTTCGGTCAGATCGTGGCTGACTTGTCCCAGCAGATGACGCTCAAGCCAGGCGATGTGATCCTCACCGGAACCCCAGCGGGTTCCTCCGTTTTCAAGCCGGAAGACGTCGTGACCGTTGAAGTTCAGGCCGGCGAGCAGTCCACTGGCGAACTGCGCACCACCGCGGTCCAGGGCACCGAAGGCTTCAAGGACTTCGGCAACCCAACCAAGGTCACTGACGCTGACCGCATCGACGCATGGGGCGACGCTCAAGCCGCAGGCCTCGCAGACGCTGACGCTACAACCGACGCCGATGCTGCAACCGGCGCTGACCCGCTCACCGATGAGGTCCGCGCCAAGCTCATGGCATCCGCGACCGCAACCCTCTCCTCCTCGGTCAAGGCGGCAGGTATCGAGGCGTGCACCATCGCGGGCCTCACCGCCACCCACGGAACCCAGAAGATCGTAGGCCGCGCACGCACCCTGCGCATGATCCCGCTACGCCAAGACCTGTTCAAGCAGCACGGTGGCGGCTACAACACCCAGAAGCAGATGTTCGACGACCTCAAGGAAGGCGAGATCCTCGTCATCGAGGGCCGCGGCGAACAAGGTGCCGCAACCCTGGGTGACATCCTCGCAACTCGCGCCAAGCTTCTCGGCGCGGTAGGCATCGTGACTGACGGCGCGGTCCGCGACCTCTCCGAGGTTGTGGAGGCCGACATCCCGACCTTCCACAACGGCGCGCACCCATCTGTGCTGGGCCGCAAGCACGTCCCATGGACCATGGACGAAACCGTCGCATGCGGGGGTGCCGCGGTGCAGCCGGGCGACATTATCGTCGCTGACTCCAACGGCATCGTCGTGATCCCACCAGCAGTCGTGGAGCAGGTAGCCGATCACGCGTTCAAGACCGAGGTTCAGGACGAATGGGTCATGGCACGCGTCAAGGAAGGCAACCCGATCGAAGGCCTCTTCCCTCCAACCGGTGAATGGAAGGTCAAGTTCGAGGAATACCTCGCAAACCGCGAAAACGAGCTGAACTAAGGAGCGAACATGCTGGATCAAAGCACCCGCGTGAAAATCGCCGACGAACTCGTCACCGCCGGCGAAACCAAAGTTCCCGTTCCGCTGCTCACCAAGCGCTACCCAGACATGGAAATCGCTGATTCCTACGCGATCCAGCGCATCTGGCGTGAACGCGGCGAAGAAAAAGGCCGCGTCGTGGCAGGCCACAAGATCGGCCTGACCTCCAAGGCGATGCAGTACGCGACCGGCATCTCCGAACCGGACTACGGCGTGATCTTCAAAGACATGGTGCTGGAATCCGGGTCCACGCTTGAATGGGACATTTACACCAAGCCGCGCGTTGAGATGGAACTCGCGTTCAAACTCAAAGACGATGTGAGCGGCCCAGACGCTGACATCTTCGATGTCCTGCGTGCAACTGAATACGTGGTCCCAGCCCTGGAGATCCTGGATGCCCGCGTCGAGATGGAAGGCCGCACCATCGTCGACACCATCGCAGACAACGCTGCGATGGGCGTCATGGTGGTCGGTGGCCGTCCGGTCCGTCCGGACGAGCATGACATGCGGTGGCTCGGCGGCCTGCTGTATAAGAACCAGGAGATCGAGGAAACCGGCCTCGGCGGCGGCGTGCTTGGCCACCCCGCCAACGGCGTGCATTGGCTCGCGAACCGTCTCCACGAGCACGACGAAGTCCTGCGTGCAGGCCAGATCATCCTCGCAGGTTCCTTCACCCGCCCGATGTGGGTAGACAAGGGCGACACCGTGATGGCCGACTACGGGCCGCTAGGGGTTGTGACATGCCAGTTCGTCTAAACCACACCGAACGCAGCTTCAAGCACCTCTTCACCCAGCCGAGCATGGCCGATCAGCCGCGCGGCCGGGCAGATGGGGTTGCTGGCCCGGTCGTGGGCATGTTCGTCGCGTCCGGGGACCCGACGGCCGCCGAAATCTGTGCGGGTGCCGGCTTCGACTATTTGTTGCTGGATGCCGAACACGGCCCGTTCTACTTGGAAGGGCTCATCGGTCAGCTGCGCGCGATTGCCGCGTACCCGAGCTTGTCCGTGGTCCGCGTCCCGCGCAATGACGCCGCGATCATCAAGCAGGTCCTGGATGCCGGCGCGACCAGCATCATGGTCCCGATGGTCCATACGGTTGAAGATGCGCGTGCGGCCGCCGCTGCGATGAAGTATCCGCAGCCAGGCGGGGCTAAAGCCTCGGGGTCTGCGGTTGAAGGTGTGCGTGGGGTTGGTTCCGCGCTCGCGCGTTCGGCGCGTTGGGGGCGCGTTCCTCAGTACTTGACGCGGGCGCACGAGATCGTGAGCCTCATCGTCCAAGCCGAATCCGCGGAAGCGGTGCGTAACGCGGATAAGATCGCTGCGGTTGACGGCGTTGATGCGGTGTTCCTCGGGCCATCCGATCTCGCGGCATCCATGGGATACCTCGGCCAGCAAACCCACCCGGAGGTGGTTGGGGCCGTCAAGGAGGTTATCTCCAAGGTGCGGGATGCCGGCAAGATTGTGGGCGTCAACGCGTTCGCCCCGAACCAGGCGCGCGACTACCTCGAAGCCGGCGCGCATTTCGTCAACGTCGGCGCGGACGTCAGCATCCTCGCCCGCGGCACCGAAAACCTCGCGAACGAATTCATGCCCAACAAAGGCGACGACAACCTCGAATCCTACTGAGGTGCCTCGTTAGTGCAGTCGGGGCGGGACACCAACCGGTGTCCTGCCCCCGCTGTCTTCCCCGGGAAGGTGGGTCCGGGAAAGCAATAACCCCGGTGATATACGTCTAAAACGCAGGGATCGCTCCGGGGCTTTCAGTTTTAAGTGTAACACTGGTGTGTATGTCGCCCAAGAACAACCCGCACAGCGATCTTGAAGCCTGGTTTTCATTCGAACGGATGAAAACTTACAGCTTTCATCCGGATCCGGAAGCCCTATACCTGTGGAATACTCGCGTGACCAAGGCGTTCCTGGAAGATATTCAGCATGTCGAGGTGCTCTTGCGTAACCATGTCGATACTGCTGTTTCCTCAAGATATGGCGAGCGGTGGTATGTCCACTCTGCTATTCCTTTTGATTGGCATGCCGAGAACTCTGTTAGGAAGGCGAGTAAACGCGCAGGTAGGAAGGCGGACGGAAGGTCGGGGAGCGGCCGACAACCGGAGCCGCTACCGGGGCGGGTGATTGCTGAGCTGAACTTCGATTTCTGGGCGTACCTTTTTACCAATAGGTACGCGGCGACCATTTGGCCGCTGGTTCATAAGACTCTTGTAGCCACACCGGCTTCCACTACGCGAAAGGGCGGAAACGGCACCTACGTGCCGTCCTTGACTGATTTCAAGTGTGAGGTTGACGTGGTCTATAAACTACGTAACCGTTGCGCCCATCACGAACCGATTATCAGGCGGAACAGGCAGCAGGAAGATGCTTGTCTTGATAGTGCGCAGGAAGCCATTAGGCTTTTGACCATGTGGCTCAATCCGGACGCGGCACATTGGATTGCATCACACTCAAGGCTCCCGCATCTACGGAGTGTTAGGCCTTAAACGAACTGCTCCCCATGGTTGGTGACTGAGTTCTCAGTCCAACTCATGGGGAGCAGTTTCTAGATCAAGCTACGTCTGTGCTCGCGGCTAAGCGCTGAGCATCAGAGCGTGCGTTCGGCGGCTTCTACCGCATCGTTCTGGATGGGTGTCAGGCGCTGGAGCTGGGTCACGTGGCGTGGCTCGAGTTCCTCGACCGTGGATACACCGAGCAGGGCCATGGTGCGTTCGATCTCGGTGCGCAGAATCTCGATGGTGCGGTCAACGCCTTCGCGGCCGCCAGCCATCAGGCCGTAGAGGTATGCGCGGCCGATCAGCGTGAACTTAGCGCCCAAAGCCATCGAAGCGACGATGTCCGCGCCAGTACGGATACCGGTGTCGATCATGACGGTAGCGTCCTTACCGACCTCACGCACAACCTTCGGCAGCAACTGGAACGGAACAGGTGCGCGGTCCAGCTGGCGGCCACCGTGGTTCGAGAGCACCAGGCCGTCCACGCCGTGATCCAGCAGGCGGTGGGAATCCTCGACGGTCTGAACACCCTTGACAACGATCTTGCCAGGCCACATTTCACGGATGACCTTGAGGTCCTCGTAGGAAATGGTTGGGTCCATCGCCGAGTTCAGCAACTCACCCACGGTGCCCCCGGTGGAAGACAGCGAAGCGAACTCGAGCTTAGGGGTTGTCAGGAAGTCGATCCACCACCATGGGCGAGGGATCGCGTTCAGCACGGTACCCAGGCTGATCTGCGGCGGGATCGAGAAGCCGTTGCGGGAGTCGCGCAAACGGTGGCCAGCAATAGGGGTGTCGACCGTGAACATCAGGGTGTCGAACCCGGCCTTAGCGGCGCGCTCAACCAAGCCGTACGAGATTTCACGGTCCCGCATCACATAGAGCTGGAACCAGTTACGGCCGTGAGGGTTCGCCTTCTTGACATCCTCAATCGAAGCCGTACCCAGCGTCGAAAGCGTGAACGGAATACCAGCGGCACCAGCGGCGGCCGCACCAGCGTGCTCACCCTGGGTCTGCATGAGACGGGTGAAGCCGGTTGGCGCAATGCCGAACGGAAGCGCGGAGCTACCGCCCAGAATCTGTACCGAGGTGTTGACGTGCTCGGCTGGCTTGAGGATGTCCGGGTGGAACTCGACGTCACGGAACGCCTGCACGGAGCGGTGCATGCTGATCTCTTCCTCAGCGGCACCGTCGGTGTAGTCGAACGCGGCGGCCGGGGTGCGGCGCTTAGCGATCTTACGCAGATCGCTCACGGTCAGCGCGTTGCTCAGACGACGCTTCTTCGGGTTGAGCTCGGGCTTCTTGAACTTCAGCAGATCAAAAATCTCGTTGGGGTGAGGGAATTGACGGCGAATCATCTGTATTCCTTTCTCTAAATTAGTTGCCAGGGGCAAGTCTGTAAGTGCGCCAACAGGCGGCCGGCGCGCAGCGGCAAGACAGCACTGCGCAAGTCATCGCTGTGTAGGTCTTCACTGCGTAGGCCACCGCTGCGTCAGTCATTACTGCGCCGGGGCCTGTTCGTGTGCGAGGTTCTCTTCTTCAATGTAGGCCACGCGGCTGATGAAGAAGCTAGCGATCACGGAGATCAAGCAGCAGAAGATGACGTAGCAGGCGATCGGCCACCATTGGCCGTCGGAGATTTCGAACAGCCAGACAGCGATGAGCGGCGCGGTACCACCGAAGATCGCGGCACCCAGCTGGTAGCCCAGCGATGCGCCGGTGTAGCGGACTTGTGGAGCGAAGTTTTCAGCAATCAGGGTGCCCAAGATTGCGTTGACGGAGCCCCAGAGGATACCAAAACCGAGGATCGTGGATACGAACAGCGCCCAGGTTTCGCCGGTGTTGAGGATCCAATAGTACGGGAACACGAGCACGATGGTACTCAGCGCACATGTACGGTAGAGGGCTCCGCGGTTCATGCGGTCGGAAATCGCGCCGAAGACTGGCATCCAGATGGTTGCGACGAAAGCGGCTGCCGCGACTGCGAGCAGGACCGTGTTGTTGCGGGCGCCGAGGACATCGGTCGCGTAGGCGACGATGTAGGTTCCGAAGATATAGAACGGTCCAGTTTCCGCGGCTTTCGCGGCGATCGAAACCAGGACTGCACCCCAGTGCTTGGTCACAACTTCCTTGATCGGCAGCTTGAGCTGCTTGCCCTGTTCGCGCATGCGGCGGAATTCAGGCGTGTCATCGAGGCCGTTACGGATCCACAGGCCAATCAACACGAGCACGATCGAGGCCACGAACGGGATGCGCCAGCCCCACAGCATGAATTGCTCTTCTGGCATGAGGGTCAGCAACGCAACTACGGCGGAGGCGAGCAACATACCGAGCGAGATACCCATCTGCGGTACCGCACCGTAGAGGCCGCGGCGGTTACGTGGCGCGTATTCGTAGGCGAGCAGTAGCGCCCCACCCCATTCGCCGCCGATGCCGAGGCCCTGCAGAATACGGAACAGGCACAGCAGAAGCGGAGCCCACATCCCGATCATCGAATAATCCGGGAGCAAACCGATCGCTACCGTTCCGCCGCCCATGAGGCACAGGGTGATGAACAGGGTTTTCTTGCGGCCGATGCGGTCGCCGATGTGGGAGAAGATCACGCCACCGAGCGGGCGGAAGAAGAACGTGAGTGAGAATGACACGTAGGCCAGGAAGGTGGCCATGAACGGGTTGTCGCTGGGGAAGTAGATCTTGTTGAAAACAAGAGCCGCGACCGTTCCGTAGATGAGGAAGTCAAACCATTCGATGACGGAGCCGCTGAGGCTTCCGAATAGCACCCGGTAGTTCAGGGGCTGCTTTTCTTGCGTTCCGTTGTGTGGCCTGCGGGCTTTGGAGCCTGATGCGGCGTTGTTGCCAGCTTGTGGGTTCGTGGCAGAGTGTGCCGGGTTCGCCGCGGCGGAGTTCGGATGCGATGAAGGCTTCAAAGCTACTCCTGGGGATAGGTGCCAATGTCAAGGATAGATGTGGTCAGACCATGTGGTCTAACCACAGACACTATGGCCTCGGTCACATTTGCGCAAGAGGTAATTTTTCTTAAGGCGCCCGCAGTGGCGCCGGTGAGGCCGCGCTACGCTACCTGCCGTCAGCCAGCGGTTTCGGCGTAGTAGCCGCTGATGTGTTCCTTGAGTAGGTCCGCGGCCGCGTCTGCCCGGCCGTGGCGCGCAGCCTCCAGGATTGCACGATGCTCGCTCCGCAGCCGCGCTGATGTCGCCTCCCAGTCGGGCAGGGCCTTGGCGCGTTCAACCGTGTGCCCTTCGATCGCGGTGCGCATCGCATCCATGAGTGTTGAGGCGAGCGGATTATTCGCGGCCTTGGATAGCGCTACGTGGAACTGCGCGTCCAGGTTCAGGAAGTCAATGACGGACAGACCCGGCTGATCCATCATGTCCAGAAGCGTTTCCGCTTTCATCCAATCGGAATGTTCAGGGTCGGCATGCTCGGGTTCGGCGTTGCGTACCGCCCAGTCTTCAAGCAAGAGCCGCATCTCAAACACGTGGTGATGCTCAACCTGGCTGGTCGCCAACTGGAGGTTCAGCGCCAGCGAAAGCGCCTGCTCGGGTGCCGCGGTAATCACCGTCCCAGACTGAGGCCCAGACCCCGTGGAACTCCGGATAGAACCCAGCGCCTCCAAGACGCGTAACGCTTCGCGGATGGTACCGCGGGACACCTTGAGCGTTTCAGCGAGTGACCGTTCGCTCGGCAGGTGATCGCCAATGTTGAGGCGGCCTGCCGAAAGTTCGTCGGTCACCCACTGCATCACCAACTCATGAGCCTTCACGGTTGGTATCCTCTCACATCGGCATGCGGGCCAGGACTGTGTTTCCCGAAGCGGCGCAGACGCAACGCATTGAACACCACGATGACGGAGCTGGCCGCCATCGCAATGCCGGCGATCATCGGGTTCAGAAGCCCCAACATGGCCACCGGGAGCGCGGCGACGTTATAGAAAAACGCCCAAAAAATGTTCTGCCGAATGATGCGCAAGGTCTGCCGGGACAGCTCGATCGCATCCGCGGCCTGCCCCAGCGAAGACCCCATGAGGGTGACCCCGGCGGCCTCACGGGCAACATCTGTTCCGGCGCCCATCGCAAGGCCAAGGTCCGCGGTCATCAAGGCAGGGGCATCGTTGACGCCGTCGCCAACCATCGCGATCTTCGTGCCATCCGCCTGCAAATCCCGGACCGCGTCGACCTTACCTTCGGGACGCACCCCGGCCATGACGTGTGCCTCCGGGATGCCGACCTCGCGCGCGACCGCGGCCGCGACCTCACGGTTGTCACCCGTGACCATCCACGGGGTCACGCCCATCCCAGTGAGCCGGGCGACAGCCTCCGCGGAATCCGGCTTGACCTGATCCGCGACGCTGAGCAACGCGACCGCGCGGCCGCCTGTGCTAGTGCCGCTTGTGCTGGTGTCAGCTGCATCGGTGCCGCCGGTTCCGGAGCCCCCGATGCCAAGCGCGACGACCGTCATGCCCTCGCGTTCAAGCCGTGCAAGCTCAGCGCGGGCGCCATCGGTCACGTCCATGCCCTGCTCAGCGAGCAGGTCCAGCGTTCCCACCGTGACCGTGTGGCGCATGCCGTTCTGATCACTCACGACCCCGGTGACGCCACTTCCGGCGTGCGAGGCGAAGTCCTCGACCGTGAGCTGACGGCCATTAGCAACGCCGGCTTCGCCCGTCGCGCCGGTGGCGGCATCGACAATCGCGCGGGCGATAGGGTGCTCCGAATTTTGCTCGAGTGCGGCGGCATAAGCCAGCGCAGTGTTGGCGCTGATGTCCACTGTTGCGGCAGGGGAGGCTGTAGCGGAGGTGGCAGCGCTAGCGCCGGGCAACAGGGTCGTGGAGGTGAGTGTCATACGGCCTTCGGTGATGGTGCCGGTTTTATCGAGCACCACCGCATCGAGGTTGCGTGCTTCTTCAAGCACGGCAGGCCCGGAGATGAGGATTCCGCGGCTCGCCCCGTTACCGATGCCGGCGACGAGTGCAACCGGGGTCGCCAAACCGAGCGCGCACGGGCACGCGACAACCAGGACCGTTACGGCCGCGATGAAACCGCCCGAAGGGTTGCCGGCAATCAGCCACCACCCCACAAACGTGAGCACCGCTAGTGCTAAAACGATCGGAACGAAAACACCGGAAATCCGGTCCACGAGCCGCACAAGCGGAGTCTTCTCCGACTGCGCCTGCGCAATCAACCTGCCCATCGCAGCCAACGTCGAATCCTCACCGGCCGCGCTCACCCGTACGAGCAAGCGACCGGACGTGTTGATGGTTGCGCCCGTGACCTCTGAGCCGGGGGAGACCGGCACGGGCACGGATTCGCCCGTGATCATCGAGGCATCCACATCGGAGTCACCCTCGAGCACAACGCCGTCGGCAGCGATCTTCTCACCAGGCCGCACCAAAATAACGGTGCCCACGGTGAGCTCATCCGCCGGGACCTCACGGTGGCCTCCATCGGCGTCAACGACCGTCGCTTGGCTCGCTCCCAGCTCAAGCAACGCGCGCGTTGCATCCGCTGCGCCGTGCCGAGCACGCGACTCAAGCCAACGCCCCAGCAACAAGAACGTGACGATGACCGCTGCGGACTCGAAATACAGGTGGTGCCCGTGCATCGCGTGCAGGTCACCGAGCCGCGCATCGGCCGTGAGCGCCGGATCGCGCAACAACTGAACCCACGAATACACAGTCGCGGCAATTACACCGATCGAGACGAGCGTGTCCATCGTGGACGTCCCGTGGCGCGCGTTGATCGCCGCAGCCTTATGGAACGGCCACGCAGCCCAGGTGGCAACCGGCAGCGAAAACAAGCCGGCAACCCAGCCCCAATTCCGGAACTGAAGCCCCGGAACCATCGAAATCAGCAACACCGGCGCGGTCAGGATCGCGGCGATCAGGAACCGCTTGAACAACGGAATCCGGTAGCCCGCCGAAGAGCCGAACTCACCCGTCGGATCAGCCTGGCCTGCTTCGGAAAGCGCTGGGTCGGCGTGTGCTTGCTCGGCCGCCGGTTGCGGCGCCGTGCTGGTTTGAGCCTCTACCCGGGTCTTCTTGGGGGAGTGGATGCGCGCATCGTAGCCTGCTTTCCGGATCACCTCGATGAGCGTGCCATCCTCGACGTCTGCCGGCGCGGTGACGCGCGCGGTCTCAAGCGGGAGGTTCACGGCCGCGGTGACGCCGGGGAGTTTCTCGAGTTTCCGCTCGATCCGGTTGACGCAGGACGCGCACGTCATCCCCTCGATATCGAGGGTGAGTACACGCTGCGTTTCACTCATGCGCGGCTCAACTCCGTGGTTTCGTAGCCTGCCTCTTCGATCGCGCCGCGGATCTGCTCATCGGTCACGGTCGCCTCAGCGTCGAATGTCACCACGGATGTGCCGCCGGTGTTGAGTTCGACGCTGATGTTGGCCACACCGTCGAGTTCGCCGAGTTCTTCCTTGACGGATGAGACGCAGTGGTGGCAGGTCATGCCAGTGACGTTCAGGGTGACAGCCATAGGGGTTCTCCTTCGGTTGGAGGGAAGTGTTCAGTTAGCGCAGCAGACGGCCGACGGCGGCGGTGACTTCATCGACTTTGTTCTGCACGATGGTGGAGTCGCCGGTCGTGATGGATTCTTGCGCGGCGTCCACCACGCAATGGTTGATGTGGTCCTTGATGAGCTCAAGCGAAACCTTATGCAGGGCCGAGTTCACGGACGCGAGCTGGGTCAGGACGTCGAGGCAATACGTGTTGTCCTCGACCATGCGGGAGATGCCGCGGACTTGCCCTTCGATGCGCCGCAGCCGGTTCAACAGGGCCGTCTTGTCTTGCGTATAGCCGTGACCGGCGTGCGGATCGTGATGCGTTGAATCAACCATGCCATCTACTATACCAATACCCCCTAGGGGTATGTGAAGAGTGCTCTTGCTGCTCCGCAAGATGCGGGGGCAGCCGGTGCGGGGGCGGCAGATTCGGGCGGGGCTGCGGCTGCGGGCCGCTACAGCGGGCGCTGGCCCCGCGCTACCGGCAGCAACGCGGAATGAAACGGTCTCCGCCGCGCTGTTTACGCGGGCGGGAAGTCGCGGAACTTTTTGACGTAGTTGACCATCGCCATCGCGATATAGAGCCACCGGCGGGGATGGCGTTCGGCCTTATGGAACAAGGGATTCGTGACCTTGCGGGCTTTGATGAGCTCCTTGGCTTGTGCGCCGGAGGTGCCTTTTGCGTACTTTTTCAGAAGCCACAGCGGCAACACCGTGTAGAGGTGCTCGCGCGTCAGCACGCGCGTGCCACCCTCGACGCGGGAGTCCGCATCGGACACAACCGGGGTGCCATCAGACAACCCGAACTCGTTAGCATCCAGCCATTCCTGAACATACACGCGTGAGGCCGCGAGGCCTGCGGCCTGCATGTAGTAGTGGTTCCGGCCCAAACGCGGGTTCATCTCGAAGAGCTTGACCACGCCATCGCGCGGATCCAGCTTGGCGTCCACCATGGCCCAGCCCGTCCAACCGTAATGCTCAACCAGGGCCTTGACGGAAGGCACAATATCCGGGTTGTCGGTGGTGACAATGCCCGCTGAGTTCCCCTCGACAATCGGGGAATGCTCCTCAACCACAACGTTCGCGTTCGCGACATACAGAGTCCCGGAGCCATCCTTCGCCCCGTACATTGAGCACAGCCGCATGTTCTCATCCCCGCCAGGGATCATCTCCTGCAGGATGAACGGCTGCGTGTACCCGCCTTTGGCCATCCGACCCACCATCGTGACTACGGCATCGCGGTCTGTGAAACGGAAAACCTTCTGCTTACCTTCAAAGCTCGCATCAACCCACGCCGCGGAATCGGCCGGCTTACCGATCAGCGGGAACTCAGGTAACTCTTCCGGTACGGCGGCCTCCGCACCCTCGCTTGCCACCTTGCGCGGATCAATCACCACGGTGCGCGGATGCGGGATCCCCAACTTCTCACACACCGCATAGAACTCCGACTTACTCGCCGCCTGGGCAATGGTCTGCTCGTCAGGGTAGGGGAGGGTATAGAACTCCTCAAGCGCCTCACGGTTACGCACCAACTGCCCGATGTGCAGGTCCAGTGACCCCAGCAGCAACAGCGGCCTGCGGTTGGGGCCTGCCAGTTCGCGGCCCTGATCCAGCAGGAACTGGATCACGCGGGCCTCGTCCTTCATGGTTCCAGCCGGACGCAGGTCCACGATTGCGGAGTGGTTGATCGAACCGTTCGGATCTCCCGTGACGATCACGGACGTGACCCCATAGTTCTCGTGGAACGCGCGGGCCATCGCGTACGTACCCATGTCGCCGCCATACAAAACGGGAACAAAAGGCTGTTCAGGGCTCACGGTCGTCACAGGGTGTCTCCTTGAAGGTCGCTGACAGGGGGGCGCGGGCGCGTATGCTTGAGCGTTATTTGGAACGCAGCTGCATGTACTTATTGAACGCCCACGTCATAGGTTTGCTGATCGCGATCTCCCACTCGCCAACCATCCGGAAAACATCCGCGCCAACGCCGGTCTTGAACCGCGTCAAACCGCCGGCGTGGTCGCCACCCATCTGCAAGGTCGCAGTCAGCCCGCCCTGATCCAACACAACGCAGCCACGCTCGATCGCGGCCTCAATCATCACGGCCTGAAGCAAGCGCGGGGCGCCCGCGTACGCTCGGTCAAGAACCGAACCCCCGTACAGATACCAAGACTGGTTGCCGTGCATCACCAACATCGCGGCGGCAAGGTCGTGGTTCTCATCCTCCGGGGCGGACGCGATATAGATGCGGCACGAACCCTTCTCCGACGCATTGAGTTCGTTATAGAGGGTCTTGTAATACGATGCCGGGCGCGCCGTGAAATCCTGCCGCTTAGCGGTCTCCTCAATCAGTGCGGTGAAACGCTCGAAACCATTGTCCGGGTTCTCATGCACTATGAAACCTGCGCGCATCGCCTTGCGTGTATCGCGGCGATTATTGCCCGAAAACGAAGCCAATACGCCATCTAAGTCCAGCTGGTTCCCGCCCTCATTCACGAGCGGAACAAGCGCGAGGTATGCAGGCTGGCCGGCCTCAAAATCCATGCCGCCACCCAGAGGGCGCGCGCCGCGGGAGGTCAAAGCCTCGATCAGTTGCGTACCCACCTCATAGGTTTCGGTCGGTTCAAGCTCATCGAGGCTCTGCATGGTCCCGGCACCCAGGACCTTACGGACACCAGCGGCACCCCACCGCTTAGCTTTGACGTTCGGGCCGAAACGCAACGCGAACGCGCCACGGCGCTTCACATCCTCAACCAACGCATCGACCACCGCGTCCGCTGGGTATTCAGACCAGTCAATCACCGGCCCCATTGGCACATACGCTAGGCACCGCTTCACAACCGGCGCCCACCGCAACAAAACCAGAGCCGCACCAACGAGCTTTTCGCCCGCGTAAATGCCGAGCGAAACCGAATCCCAATCCGACTTCACCGCACCCCAAGCAGGGGTCTGCATAAAGCTCGCATCAGGGTGCTGGGAGAGGAACTCGCGGTGCTCATCGGCACTGATTTCACGCGCTTTAATCAAGGGATTATTCAGTGGGGAAGTCGGTTCAGCCATGTGCCCGAGTATATCCGCCGCCCGCCCGAGCGCCGGCGCCGGTGTTAGCTACAGCACCCCACGCACCCAATAGCTACAGGGCTTCGCGCACCATAGGCACGTGGGGGATCCCGACTTCGAGGAATTCCTCGCCATCCACCTCGAAACCGAACTGCGTGTACCAGTCAGCCAGGTGGGATTGCGCATTGAGCACGATGCGGCGCTTACCGCACCGGGCTACCGCGGTCTTCATGAGCGTATGCCCGATGCCTTGCCCGCGGCGTTTGCTGTGCACCGCGACCCGGCCGATGCGCTTGGTCTGCTGGTTGGTTTGCGGCGCGGAACCCGTCCCGTTGGCGCCGGCGTTGCCGCCGGGGTTGAAGATGTTGATGCTCTGCGCATCCTTGGTCTGTGCATTCCCGGCCTGCGCATTCCCGGCCTGTGCATTCCCTAGCAACGGCAGGCCGAGGCCGGTGCCTTTGGGTTGCTCGTTCATGATCCGCAGGGTCGCGAACACAACCCCGGCGCCGTCCTCAACCCACAAGTGTTCCGTGGTGTCCTCGAGGTCGTTGAGGTCCTGGTCCGCGTAGTTGCATCCCTGCTCGACGATGAAAACGTTCTGCCGCAACGTGGAAATACCGGCCCAAGTGGGCGCATCCATCGAACGCAGGTTCCCAACGAACGCGAGCAGCCCGTCTGGAAGGTTGAGGGCACGAAGGTGAGTGGACACGGAACCTCCAGAAGGACAATCAAGTTCTATACATCGATGCGGGGTCTGCAAACGATGCGGGGTGGGGTTTCGTGTGAAACCCCACCCCTACGTTAGCGGCTACCGCGCACAGCGGCGCGCTTATGCGCGGGCGGCATTCTTATCGGCGGTATCGGTGTCCTTAGACTCCGTTGCGGTGCGTTCGGCCGCCGCGATCTCTTCGCTGAGGGATTCACCTTCAACGTCCACGTTCGGCAGGGCCTTATCGAGCCAGCCCGGGATGAACCACGCATGCTTGCCCAGTAGCGTCATGATCGCCGGTGTGATGGTCAACCGGACCACGAACGCGTCGAAGAGCACACCGAACGCGAGCGCGAAACCGATAGGCCTGATCATCGAGAGCTCGGAGAAGATGAAGCCTACGAACACCGAGATCATGATGAGTGCGGCAGCGACCACGACCGGTGCGGCGGCGGTCATGCCCTTACGGACCGCGGCACGCGGCGAGGCGCCGTGCACGAACGCTTCGCGCATCGCGGTCACGAGGAACATCTGGTAGTCCATCGCCAAGCCGAACAAGATACCGGTCAACAGGATCGGTAGGAAAGACATGATCGGACCTGGAACGTGCACCCCGAACAGTTCGCCGAGCCAGCCGAACTGATACACCGCAACCGTGGCACCGAACGCGGCCGCGAGCGACAGCAGGAAGCCCAGCGTTGCAATCAGCGGAACGACGATCGAACGGAACACGAGCAGCAGCAAGACCAGCGACAAGCCCACCACGATCACCAGATACGGCGGCAAAGCTTCCGCCATCTTCTCTGACACGTCGATCATCGCGGTCACCTGCCCGGTCAACGCGAGCTTCGCACCCGTTTCGTCTTCGAACTGGTGCTCAGCGGCACGGATCGTCTCAACCAGATCCACGGTCTTGTCATCTGCCGGGCCGGTGGCTGGGATGATCTGCAGTAGGCCGTACCGGTTGTCGTCGGTCTGTTCAACAGGAGAGGCCGCGATCACGCCCTCGATCTCGCGGACCTTCGTGGCCGTCTCGTAGAGCGCCTTCTGCGCTTCAGCCTCCGAGGCACCCTCAGGCAATGTCACAAACCCCAAGATGGGGCCGTTGAAGCCGGCACCGAAATCCTCTGCGGTCTTCTCGTAGGCGACCTGCGCATCCGAACCGTACGGCTCTGACGCGCCATCCGGCAGCGCGGTGGTGAGCTTGAGCGAGGGGATCGCGATAACCCCGAGCAACAGCACCCCGGCCAGGGCAGCGAGCCACGGCTTGCCGGTCGTGAAGCGGGTCCAGCCGTTGTGGCCGCCCCGATCCGCATCGCCGTCAGCGTCAGTGTCAGCACCTGCCCCATCATCAGCCTCGGCGCCAGCATCAGCCTCAGCGCCAGTGCCTGCCTCACCGCCAGCGAGGTGGGCGCGCTGCTTCGCTTGTTTCGCATCGAACGCTTTTTGCGCACGCTTGGACACCAGGCGCTGACCGATCAGCGAAAGCAACGCAGGGGTCAGCGTGACCGCGATCAGCACGGCCAACGCGACGGTCGCGGCGGCAGACAGGCCAAGCACCGAGAGGAACGGCAGGCCCGGAACGAGCAGCGCAACCAGCGCGATCACGACCGTCAAACCAGCGAACACCACCGCGCTTCCGGAGGTCCCGACGGCCAAGCCGATGGACTCTTTAACGTCAACGCCTTGCATGAGCTGGCGGCGGTGGCGGTGCACGATGAACAGCGTGTAGTCGATACCCACGGCCAGGCCCAGCATGAGAGCGAGCGCGGGGGTGATCGAGGCCATGTCCACTACCGAGGAGAACGCGAGCGTACCCGCGACACCCGCGCCCACACCCAAAACTGCCTGCACCAGCGGCAGGCCGGCGCCCACGAAAGTTCCCATCATGATGAACAGGACCAGCCCGGCAACAACCAGGCCGATCGCCTCACCGATACCGAAGACGCTGTTGAGATCGGAGGAGATCTCGGTGGAGGGATAGACCTCGACCCCGAGGTTTTCCACACTGTGCAGCTCGCTGAGCAGATGCTCACGCTTCTGGGCTTCCATGGCTTCGGCTTGGCCTTCGAACTGCATGTGGGCCACAGCGCTCGCCCCGTTGTCAGAGACGAACTTCATGCCTTCGGCGGATTCCGCTTGCCGCTGGCCTTGAGCCAGCTCGGCGCGGCCTTCCTCGAGCTTCTTCTTGCCTTCGTCGATTTCCTTCTGCTTGGTTTCGAGCTCGGCCCGGCCCTCATCGAGCTCCGCCTGCTTGGCCTTCAAACCGGCCTGCTGCTGTTCAAGCGCTTGGATGGTGCCCTTCGCCTGCATGTACTGCTGGGTCTGGGTCATGCCGGCGGCTTCAAGCTGCTTCGCGCCGTCTTGGGCTTGCTTCAGCCCAGCTTCGAGCTGCTTTTTGCCGTCATCGAGTTGCTTCTGGCCGTCGCTGATTTTCTTCTTTGCGCCGTCGAGTTGCTTCTGACCGTCGGCGAGCTTCTTCTCATTCGCCGCGAGCTCTTTCTTGCCTTCTTCGATCTTGTTGCCGGCGTTGGCGATCTCGGCTTGGTTCTTGAACGGGTCAGCCGCTACAAGCGCAGTCTTGTCCTCTTCAAGGCCGGCAAGCATCGAGGAGATTTCCTGCTTCTGCTCGTCCGTGAACTCATTCCCGTTAGCGGTCGTGAAAACCACGGAGCCGGTGCCGCCGCTGAACTCGGGGAAGATCTTTTCGACTTCATCCAGGGTGTCCTGGGTTTCGGTTCCCGGGATCGCGAAATCGTTGGTGAGCTTGCCCATGAACAGGGCCGCAGAGCCAACCAGAAGGCCGATGATCACCGCCCAGGACACGATGAATGCCCAGGGCCGCCGTGCCGCCAGCTTGGCGAGTTGATAGAGCTTATGTGCCATATTTCCGTGAGTCCTCGAAGAAGTTGGAACTGTAGATCTCTTCGCGTTCGTCGCTGGTGAGCCAGCTCGCCCACGCGCTGTGTTGTAGATACTGACCGTTGCCGTGGTTGCCCTGCTTGCGGCTACTGTCCTCGCCGTCGTCCTGGCCGCCGCTTGTGTCGGCGGTGCCTCCAGCATCCGATGCGGGCAGCATCCCCAGCGGTGAGATGAGTGATACCGCCCGGACTGCATTGAGTCGCAAAGCCTCAACGTCTGCCTTGGTGGGGCGGCCGGTCAGTGCTGCGGCCCAGTGTTCAAAGGCCACCTGGACTGCGGTGACCGCGGCTCTGACCTGAACCTCGATCACGAGCCGCGCATTCGGTGAAAGTCCCTGAAACGGCTCGATGAGCTGGGTGATGCTGTTCTCCCATGTGCGTAAAGATTCGGTGCGTAACGCGGAAGAAGCGCGGGCGAGCAAGAGCGTGCGCGTCGCGGGGGCTAATAGTTCAAGCCGTATCGAATCGGTGAGCGCCTGCGTGTAATCGAGTGGCCCTCCAGTGCCTGAGGTTTCTTCTGATGCGCCGCCGTTTCCCTGCGGGACCTTGAGGCGGATGAGGGCGTCTTGGATGATCACGGTCAACGGATAGTGAACGGCCTCGGCAAGTGAGCTGAAGTAATTGAAGAACGTCCGGCGGGAAACCCCGGCCCGATCAGCGACCGCATCGACGGTGACCGCGTCCCACCCGAGTTCTTCCCCGAGGTCGAGGCACGCGTTCACGATCCCCTCGGTTGTTGCCATCCGGTTGAGTTCACGCCGGCCCAGCGCCTCAACGGCTTGCGCTAGGTTCGCAGGCGCTACAACGCAACCCGCGGTATTGGGTGATTCAGGGGTGGCCATGGGCTCATTTTATCAATACGTGCACTCTGTGCAAATATGCCGGCGTACCTTACATATATTGATCGCGTA
>NZ_KV788992.1:0-738 GCF_001807395.1 Arthrobacter sp. HMSC06H05
CACCCAGCCTTGGTTGCGCAGGTCAAGTAGCACCCTCCGGTAGCCGTAGCGATGCTTGTTCCGTTCGAAGCACTCCCGGATCGCGTCTTTGAGTGCCGCGTACTTATCCGGTTCGTTGAGGCGTTTCTGGTGGTAGAAGAACGTCGACCTCGGCATGCCTGCCGCATCCAAAAGGTATTGCAGACGATGCTGTGACTTGAGGATGACGATCGCCTGGACTTTCAGGCGTGTCCCTGGTTCCTCAAGTCCCGCAATTTTTTGAGATACGCGTTTTCCGCTTCCAACCGTGCGATCTGACGGCGCAGCTTGTCTTCTTCTGTAAGCCGCTTCGGTGAGGCCGAGCCTTTGGGTCTGCCCTTCGGCTTCGGTTTCAACGCGTCATCGCCGCCTTGACGCCATTTCTGGGACCAATCTTTGACGAGTTTGTCTGACGACAGGCCAAATTCACGGGCAAGATCCATCTTTGTCTCGCCGGCAAGGTGGCGTTGGACAACTTCCTTCTTGATCTCGAACGAGTACTGCTGCTTTGTCGGTTTCTCCACAAGACATAGCCTGCCATGCAGCTGAAACCGACGACGCAGCGTACGGACGGCGTATTTGGAGACACCAAGAGTCTTGGCAGCGGCTGTATAACCCATGCCTTGCTCGAAACACTCAACCAACTGCTCACGCTGATGTTCGCTCAGCGAACTTCGTGCTCTCAATGAAAACTGCTCCCCACTAGTCGGTAACTGATTT
>NZ_KV788993.1:0-10257 GCF_001807395.1 Arthrobacter sp. HMSC06H05
TACGCGATCAATATATGTAAGGTACGCCGGGGACTTGACCCCAGTCGAGAGTTAGGTTAGGCTAACCTAAGTGAAAGGGGGTTTGCTGTGACAGACCGATCCGGTACGGTTCGACGCTCAGCTCGCGGAGGATTAACCGACTCAATTCTAGGTACCCGAAATCTCATGATGGTGGCCTCCCTGTCGGTGGTCGGCCTCATCATCCTCATCCCACTGAACTACATCGCGCCGGCGGGTGCGGCTTCGCAGAGCGCAGTCTGGCTCGGGGTGTCCCTTCTCGGACTTTGGGTCATTCCCTACCTCCTTCCTCTGGCCGTTGTGCGAAGGCCGGGCGCTTCGCTGCTGGCCGCGCTGATCATCGGAGTTGTGAGCGTATTTACTACTCCCACTGGGCCTGCCGCGATTGTCGGTAACGTCATTGGCGGGCTCCTGGTTGAGTTTCCCATGGCGTTGATGCTGTACCGGAAGTGGACGTGGTGGGCGTATCTGATCTCCGCCGCATTCTTCGGGGCATTTAACAGCCTGTTGTACCTCACGCTGCTCAAGCACGCGGTGGGAATCTCGGTATCGGGACTGATCGTGCTGGTGGGAGTCACGTCGTCCGTCATTGGCGGTTTGGCCGTCGTCGGACTAACCCGTTTGCTCAACAATGCAGGCGTAGGCGTAGACCATCGTGAGTGAAAGGCTGGCCTCCACTTTGAGCAGCGAGCAACGGTCTGTGAGCGAGTCCGCGCGGGCGCTCCTGGCGGTTGAGGATCTTTCCGTTCACTACTTGGGTCAGGACCGGTGGGTGCTGCAACGTCCAAGCCTGGTCCACCTGAGCGGTCAGGTAACGGCCGTCATTGGGCCCTCTGGATGCGGTAAAACTACCTTCGTCCGAGCCGTGTGCGGCCTTGTGCCCCACTGTCTGCCGTCCGAATACTCCGGCAGCGTTCAAATTGCCGGCGCCGAAATCGCCGACGCCACGGTCCAGTTGATCGCTACCAATGTCGCCTACGTGGGACAAAATCCGGATGCCGCAGTCATTACCCGTACGGTGTATGACGATGTCGCGTTTGCGCTGCAGAACCTCTGCCTGCCTGTTCCTGAGATTGATCGACGGGTACGCGAGGCATTGGCTGCGGTTGGTCTGGAGACCAAGCTGTGGGAGAGCCCATGGAGATTATCGGGCGGCCAACGCCAGCGCCTAGCGATCGCGGTAGCACTGGCTATGCAGCCCCGCTTACTAGTCCTCGATGAGCCAACATCGATGATTGACACGCAAGGCACGGACGAGTTTTACAGCGTCATCCAACAGCTGGTTAGCGATGGCGTGGGCATCGTGGTGATCGACCATGACCTCGACCCGGTCCTACCCCTGTGCGATCACGTCATAGCGCTCAACGCGCAGGGCGCGGTGATCGCGCAGGGAACTCCACATGAGGTTTTTCTCAGTCATACCGCGGAACTTGAGGCGTGCGGAGTGTGGCTGCCCCGTGCGTTACGCGACGAATCCCCGCACCACGCCTTGACCTGTGAGCAGGCGGGCATTCGAGTTCCCCGCATCACGGATATCTGTGGTGATTCGGTGCAATATCAGCGGCGCACCGAAGCAGGATGGGAAACCATCGATGCGATTGACACGCTCGACGGTGGAGGCAGCGCCACGGTAGAGCTGGCAGATTTCTGTGTTCCCGGACGTTCCCCAGCTATCTCTATGCGGCTACGGGGTGGCGAGTTTATCGCGCTTATAGGGCCGAATGGCGCAGGCAAAACATCCCTGCTCGCGGCGCTGGCGGGTCTCATACCATCAAAGGCACAACGCGCTACGGTCTGCGGAGAGGTTGTGCGGCGAGGGCGGCACCAGGTCGGCTACGTGTTTCAAAACCCGGAACATCAGATGGTTTGTTCTACCGTGGCTGGCGAAATCTCCACGGGGGATGTTTCCGCGTCTAAAGCCGAGGCTATTGTGGAGCAATTCCATCTCTCCCAGTATCGAGACCAACACCCGTTGACTCTCTCAGGCGGCCAGATTCGTAGACTATCGGTGGCTACGATGGTCGCCGAGAGCCGCGATGTGATTGTCCTTGACGAGCCCACGTACGGCCAGGATTGGGCGAATACCTGCGAACTCATGGCCTTCATCGACGAACTGCGCGCTGAGGGCAGAACCGTCATCATGGCCACCCACGACCTAGAACTTGCCCTATCACGCTGCAGCCACATCATCGCGCTACCTGCTGTCGTTAGCGAAACTCGTGAATACACCGCATCCGCAGCACCAGCGAACCCGCCTTCGCCGTCCGTGCCCCGTGGACTCTTCTCATCGTTCAATCCTGTGACGTTGCTATTGGCGCTAATCCCGGCGATGGTCATGGTGTTCGTATGCAAGGACCCGGCCGTCAATGTTGGAGTGCTCATCGCAGCGAGCCTGGCCATGGTAGCCGCGAGAGCGAGTCGCGCTCGAACGGTCATGTCACTGCTAGCACCCTGGGTCATCGCAGCTGTGCTACTGCCGGTGTTCCGCTACAACTACACCATTGAAGAGGTCAGCCCACTCTACAATTACGGTGGCGAGCTTGCGGCAGCGAGCGGTATCGGGGCACTGTTGTCCCTCATGCTGCTTTCAGGCATCAGCACTCATCCGGAAGCGCTGCTTCGCACGTTGACGACGACGTTCAAGCTTCCCTATCGGGTCACTGCGGCGGGAACTGCGGCTGTCGCCTTCGTCACTCGTTTCCGGCGAGATTTCCAGCTGTTGCGCACAGCGCGGGCATTGCGGGGTATTGGGGCATCATGGGGGCCGTTAGCGCCCGCAATTCGATGGGTGGGTTCCCTCGTGCCGCTGGCGATCCTCGCCGTCCAGCACGGCGAACGGGTTGCCCTGTCGATGGATTCACGTGGCTTTAGCGCCTATCCGCGGCGCACGGAACTCCAACACACGCCGTGGCAGGTGCGAGATTGGTGCCTGGTGGGCCTCCTTTGGGCCGTTACTGCGTTGCTGTGGTGGTGGCGCCAATGAACGTTTCGAAAGACTCGACTCGACAGGAGCCCGATGTGAGTATTTCCGTCGCCGCACTAATCCGCCCGGCCAAGGGCGCGATGGTCCTTTCCGCAGTCCTCACAGCCTTAGGCGCTATCGTCACGCTGGTGCCGTTCGTCGCCTTACACAACATGGCCGCGATCTGGCTTGACGGGCAGGTGCGCACCGGCTGGACCGGAAAGCCGTGGGTTTGGGCCGTGATAGCGGTGCTTTCGCTGTTCGTGGGCCAATTGCTCTACCTGTTTGGATTGGGTGTCACCCACGAGGCAGAAGCCAAGCTCCGACATCGGTTGCGCGGCAATGTGGTCCAAGCGCTGGGCAGTTTGCCCTTGGGTAGGGTCTCGCAGGTGCCGCACGGGGCCATCCGCAAGATGGTGTGTGACGATACCGCAGCCATCCATACTCTCGTTGCGCATGTTCCCGGTGATGTCACCAACGCCGTGGTCTCGATGGTCGTAGGCCTCGGGTATCTCATGTGGGTCGATTGGCGACTGGCGCTCGCGCTCTTTGGAACGTGGGCCGTAGCGATCGTGATCATCGTCAGCACGACCATGCGCGGCTATAGCGATATCACCGAGCGATTCGGACATGCCCAGACCGCGCTGGCCGCAGCCACCGTCGAAATGCTTGAGGGCATTAAGGAGATCAAGAATTTCCAGGCCACCGATGCGACCCGAACGCGCTTTAACGCCGCCCGCCAGCAATTTTCTGCCATCTCCTTCGACTGGGTTCGTCGCTCCGGCAGAGCGATTAGTCTGCTCGGTTCGCTACTGCGTCCAGCCACGGTCTTCGTCACGGTCGCGTTACTGGCGGCGCTATTCGTCGCGCAGGATTGGAGCACGCTGTCGGCGACGCTGCCATTCTTCCTGATCGCTCCCGGCATCCCGGAGGGGTTCACGGTGCTAGTCGGTCTGATGCAGCATATCTATGAGTCGCAGCTGGCGGCTCGCACCACGGCAGAGCTGCTTTCCGAGAAACCCATGCCCGAAGGCAGCCGAACCCAAGAAGAAGGCCCAAACCCCGGCCAAGTTGAGGTCTGTGAGGTTTCCTTCTCCTACGAGCCTGACGTGCCCGTTGTGCACGGTGTCTCCTTTACGGCTGAGCCCGGAACGGTCACGGCTCTGGTGGGCCCGTCGGGCGGAGGGAAGTCCACACTGGCCCGGCTGATTGCGCGCTTTTACGACGTCAATGATGGCGTGGTACGCATCAGCGGTGTGGATGTGCGCGAGGCGAGTTTTTCGTGGCTACTTTCCCGCGTCGCGATCGTCCTACAGGACGTAACGTTGTCGAACGATTCGGTCCATACCAATATCGCGCTGTCGAAACCGTCGGCAACGCGCGCCGAGGTCGAGGTAGCAGCCCGTGCGGCATGCATCCACGATCGCATTATGCGTCTGCCCGAGGGGTATGACACCGTGCTTGGCGAGGTTGGTGGCTTCCTCTCGGGCGGTGAGCGGCAACGCATCACCCTGGCGCGAGCATACTTGCAGGATGCGCCGATCTTGATTCTCGACGAGGCCACCGCGCAAGCAGACCCCCAGTCGGAGCGTGCGATCCACGAAGCGCTCAGCACCTTGGCATCCGGGCGCACGGTGATCATCATCGCGCATCGACTCGCCACCATCCGAGACGCCGACCAGATCCTCGTGATTGAGGACGGCCACATCACTCAGCGTGGTAGGCACGAGGACTTGGTCGACCAAGCGGGGACCTATAGCGAGATGTGGCGGGCCCAAGAACTCCATTACATGGCCTAAGGAGAGACACGCTCATGTGGAAACTAATGATCAGGGTCGTCAACAGGGCCGAGTTGCGTACGTTGGTGGGCTGGTTCGCCTTCTCCGCTGTCCTACAAGGCATCACACTGGCGTTGATGATCCCCTTCCTTCGGGCATTATTCTCCCGCTCTGAAACCCTTGGCACCTGGCTCGTCGTCGTTGCCATCCTCGGCGCGATCACGGTGACGGTCGACACCTTCGCGATGTACCGCTCCTATCGGATCAGCGTCTATGAAGTATGCGATACCTTAATTGATCGCGTAGCAGATCATGTCTTGCAGCTGCCGCTTGGGTGGTTTAATGCCAAACGCGAAGCGGATGTGGCTAATGCGACATCCAAGGAGATCAACACCCTGTCGCATCTGGCATCAATGGTGATCCCGAACCTGTGCAACGCCTTCATCGTGCCGTTGGTGATGCTCGTTGCCACCGCATTCATTGAGTGGCCGTTAGCTGTGGTCATGGCAGTGTCGATCTTGCCGTTTATTCTCACGTGGCGGAAAATGTCGGCGGCAACAACCAGAGCCAATGACATGGAAGACCGTACCTCGGCCGCCGCAGCCGGCCGGTTGATTGAGTTCGCCAGGCTACAACCGGTGCTTCGAGCCACGGGTGCCGCGACGTCGTGGGACCCCGTACAAAAGACTCTGCAAGCCGACTCTGAGGCGACGTTGGCCGGGCTTCGGATCAAGGGCCGACCTGCCCAAGGATTCAACCTCATCGCTAACGTGACTTTCGCGGTGGTGCTCGTCTTGGGGCTGTCGTTCGTGACCGGAGAGCGTCTGGACCCGATTGCGTATCTGGTGATCGCGGCGGTCAGTGCGCGCATGCTGCTGCCGCTCACAAAAGCCGCGCTCTACGCATCTGAGGTCGATAACGCCGCAGTGGCGTTGCGCCAGATGGGAATAATCCTTGATGCCGCGCCACTTGCCGAACCTGATTCCGAGCAGGCACGGGAACCGCGTGGGACGTCGATTGAATTCCGAGGAGTGTCGTTTTCCTACGAGTCAGGCCGGCCTGTCCTAGACGATGTCTCGCTCACCGCCCCGCAGGGAGCAGTCACCGCACTAGTGGGGCCGTCAGGGGCCGGGAAGTCGACGATCTTGCGTCTCACCGCAAGGTTTTGGGATGTCGACGCCGGTAGCGTGACCATCGGCGGGGTGGACGTGCGCGAGATTCCAACCACGCGGATCATGGAGCTGACCTCGATGGTGTTCCAGGACACCTACCTGTTTGACACCACGATCCGGGAGAATCTGCGGATTGCCCGTCCCAATGCGACGGACGCCGAGTTGGAAGAGGCAGCTCGCAAGGCGAGACTTGATCGGGTGATTGAGGCGCTGCCTCACGGTTGGGATACCGAAGTGGGGCCTGCCGGGCAGAGCCTGTCTGGAGGTGAGCGCCAACGAGTGGCAATCGCTCGGGCATTCATCAAGGATGCACCGATACTGCTGCTCGACGAGATTACCTCGGCGCTGGACGGCGAGAATGAATCGGCGATTAGCGACGTCATCAGTCAACTATCTGAGGGCCGCACTGTGATCGTGGTAGCGCACAGACTATCCACCATAGATAGCGCCGATCAGGTGGTCTTCCTCGAACCCTTAGCGGACGGTGCTATCGTCGCCGAAACCGGCACGCCTAAGGAATTGTCTAGTCGGCCCGGACGGTTCCACGATTTCGTGGCTGCCGCCGATGCATCGTCTCGTTGGCAGCTGAGACACACCTCAGATTAGCGGACGCGGTCCCGGTGCCAGGCGCCAAGCCCTAAACCCACAGCTCGAATCGGAGTACCTCGACACGTTTGGCACACGTGGTGCTGTGGCGAACATGGCGCTAGTGGGATCATGCGCGAACAGCATCTCGCTGATGAGCGAGGGCGCTACTAATCACCAAGGGAGTTGAGTCCCTCATAGTGGTGTAGCGGGGTGGTCGTGCTGGACAGCAGGGCGGTCACCGCGTGATCCTCGAGTTTCGTCCCCTACAACTCACTCGCGAAAGGCCACACGATGACCGCTACCCATATTGTCGACCCTGCCGGGCTGCTTGGCGAACTGCTTGCCGAGGCGTCACCTGTTGCAGACTGCGATCAACGAGTTGCTGTCTGCGAATGCTGATGCGGTTGCAGGTGCCGAGTACAGCCGCCCAGATCCTGACCGACGGGCCCAGCGCAACGGCTACCGCCACCGGCCTCTCGATACCCGTGTTGGGACCTTGGACATCGCGGTCCCGAAACTACGCCAGGGCACCTATTTCCCTGAGTGGCTGCTGGAGCGTCGCAAGCGCGCCGAGTCCGCATTGATCACTGTCGTTGCCGACTGCTATCTCGCTGGAGTCAGTACTCGCCGGATGGACAAGTTGGTCAAGACGTTGGGAATCGACCGGCTATCGAAGTCCCAGGTCTCTCGCATGGCCGCCGAGTTGGACGAGCACGTCGCCGAGTTTCGACACCGCCCACTAGGCGATGCTGGGCCGTTCACGTTCGTGACCGCCGACGCGTTGACGATGAAAGTTCGCGAGGGAAGTCGTTTGGTCAACGCGGTCGTCATGCTCGCGACCGGGGTCAACGCCGACGGGCATCGCGAAGTCTTAGGGATGCGGGTCGCCACGAGCGAGACCGGCCCGGCCTGGAACAAGTTTTTCGCCGATCCGGTCGCCCGAGGACTGTCCGGGGTCCGGCTGGTCACCTCCGACGCCCACCAAGGCATCGTGGAAGCGATCGCGGCGAACCTGCCCGGTGCCGTCTGGCAGCGTTGCCGCACTCACTACGCCGCGAACCTGATGAGCATCACTCCCAAGAGCTTGTGGCCGGCGGTCAAGGCCATGCTCCACTCCGTCTATGACCAGCCTGACGCCGATGCTGTTCACGCCCAGTTCGACCGGCTACTGGACTACACCGCCGAGAAACTCCCCGACGTCGCAGACCACCTCGATGCCGCCCGCGCTGACATTCTCGCGTTCACCAGCTTCCCGACCGAGGTCTGGCAGCAGATCTGGTCGAACAACCCCACCGAACGGCTGAACCGCGAGATCCGGCGCCGCACCGATGCGGTTGGGATCTTCCCAAACCGGGAAGCGATTGTCCGGCTCGTCGGCGCCGTCCTGGCCGAGCAAACCGATGAATGGGCAGAAGGCCGCCGCTACCTCGGCCTGGAAGTCCTCGCCAAGAGCCGCCTCAACCTGATCACCACACCCACAACCACGACCGATGCCGACATGCCCGCACTCGCAGGCTAAAACCCCAAACGAGAGGAAAACGCCGTTACACCACTACAAGGGACTTGACCCCCAACTTGCTAAAAGCTTTGTAGTTGACTAGGAGTGCAGATGGTCGTCGGCCCACCTGCAAGAACGAATAGCAAGCGGTATCGTCTACAGGTAGAGGTGTTACCCGCATCATTTGTCGAGACCCCGCGTCTATTCTTGCGCGCGAGATCCCGACTGGTTCACCCCCTCTACGGACGCCAGCCGGGTAGTGACGTGCCAGATACTCAGCGGTACAGCAGGCTAATCTCCAAACGTCCGCGGCAGCCGGAAATCCCAGTTCATAGCCGGTATCGAAGCTGTTCGATGGCCCTGCTCCGCACTGGGGTCTTGTATCCATCGTGACCAGTTGTGCGACCCGGCGGTTGGTTCGGGTTCGCTACTTCTTAAGTTCGCGAAGGTTCTGGGCCCTAATGGTGTGCGGCAGGGCTATTACGGTCAGGAGATCAACCTGACCACGTATAACTTGGCGCGTATCAACATGTTTTTGCATGACGTGAACTATGACAAGTTCAATATTGCGCATGGGGATACGTTGATTGATCCGCAGCATTGGGATGATCAGCCGTTTGATGCGATTGTGTCTAACCCACCGTATTCCACGCGATGGGAGGGCAAGAATAATCCGCTGCTGATTAACGATGTGCGGTTCGCTCCGGCTGATGTGTTGGCGCCGGTGACGAAGGCAGATCTTGCGTTCACGATGCATGTGCTTTCGTGGCTGGCGGTCGACGGTACGGCTGCGTTGGTGCAGTTCCCTGGGGTTTTGTATCGCGGGGGTACGGAGCAGAAGATCCGTAAATACTTGGTGGATAACAACTATGTCGATGCGGTGATTCAGTTGCCGGAGGACATGTTCTTTGGCACCACGATTGCTGTTTGCGTGCTCGTGTTGAAGAAGTCCAAGAAGGATAACGATGTGTTGTTTATTGACGCGTCGAAAGACTTCGTCCGGCAGGGTAAACATAATGTGATGGCGCCCTCGCATCGCGACAAGATCGTGGAGATGGTCGCGGAACGTCGCGAGGAACAGTACGTGTCGAAGCGGGCGAGCGCCGAGGAGATCGCGGCGAACGACTATAACCTCTCCGTGAGCTCGTATGTGGAGCTGGAAGACACCCGCGAAAAGATCGACATTGAGGCGTTGAACGCCGAAATCGCGGAAATCGTAAAGCGCCAGGCTGAGCTGCGCACGAGCATCGACGCGATCGTTGCCGAACTCGAAGCAGGTGCAACCAAATGAACCGCATCGAGAAACTGATCCAAGAACTCTGCCCCAACGGGGTTGAATACAAGGCGCTTGGTGATGTTGCTGTCATCAAGAACGGCAAAGACTACAAGCATTTAGGTGGTGGACCTGTCCCGGTTTACGGTTCAGGGGGTGTCATGGCATATGTCGATCAGTCTGCATATGACGGAGAAACTGTCCTACTCCCGCGAAAGGGTTCTCTCTCTTCTGTGTTCTATGTCGATGGTCCTGTGTGGACTGTGGACACCTGTTATTACACAGTCATTGACAGCGCGCAGATTCTCCCGAAGTTCTTTTACCACTTCATGCTGATGAGTCGTTTGGAACGGTTGAATACAGCAGGAGGAGTCCCCAGCCTGACACAGAAAGTACTGAATCGTGTGAAGGTCCCGGTTCCGCCGATTGAGGTGCAGCGGGAGATTGTTAAGATTCTTGATCTTTTTACTGAGCTCGAGGCTGAGCTCGAGGCTGAGCTCGAGGCTCGGCGGAAGCAGTACGAGCACTACCGCGACCAGCTCCTGACCTTCCCTGAAAATGGGGGGGCGACCTGGGTTGAGCTTGGGAGTCTTTTCGTGATGAAAGCCGGACAATTTCTCGCTTCGTCAAAGATTGAAGAAAACCAGAACGCGGAGCAACCGGTGCCCTGCTACGGAGCGAACGGTGTGCGGGGATACTGTCGGGAGCCAAACCAAGCTGAACCGCGTCTTATGATCGGTCGGCAGGGAGCGCTAAGTGGAAATGTGCATCTCCCTTCTGGTCCTTTCTATGCAACAGACCACGCAATTGTGTGTACTCCGCAAGTCGAAATGGACCAGGATTTCTTTTATCACTTATTAGTGCACGCGAACCTTCGCCAATATGTGACTAAGAGCGCACAACCAGGTCTTTCAGTCCGTCGACTCACAAAGGTGCTCGTCCCGGTTCCGCCGATTGAGGTGCAGCGG
>NZ_KV788993.1:10277-23969 GCF_001807395.1 Arthrobacter sp. HMSC06H05
GGTTCCGCCGATTGAGGTGCAGCGGGAGATCGCTGATGTCCTCGATAAGTTTGATGCGCTCGTGAATGACTTGTCGTCCGGTTTGCCTGCCGAGATTGAGGCTCGTCGGAAGCAGTATGAGTACTATCGAGACAAACTATTGACGTTCAACGAGCTGCAACCAGAAGCGGCATAAAACTCGCTTCCAATTGAGGTTTAGCAGAGCAGGGTAGGGGAATGGCAAGAATGGAGAAATCCGCAGTCGAGGATCTGAACCGCGGGAAGATCGCTCCCATCGCGGTTAGCGACGAAGCCACCGTCGTCGCCACCTACGAAGCCGACACCACCGCATCGGACACCTACCAGTCTGAAGCGCAACTCGAAGACGCCCTCATTGCACAACTCCAGGCGCAAGCCTACGAATACGCCGAAATCCGCGACGAAACCGCCCTCATCGCGAACCTCCGCACCCAACTCGAAGCGCTCAACAACATCCAATTCACCGACGCCGAATGGAAAACATTCTTCGAAACCTCCATCGCCAGCGCCAACGAAGGACCCAAAGAAAAAACCTGGCGCCTCCACAACGCCAACACCCAACTGCTACAACGCGAAGACGGAACCACCAAAAACATCCGGCTCCTCGACAAAACCCACATCCACAACAACAAACTCCAAGTCATCAACCAATACACCGTCGACGCCGGAACCACCCCAGGCTCCGCGACCCACTCCAACCGGTACGACGTCACCATCCTCGTCAACGGGCTGCCACTCATCCACATCGAACTCAAACGCCGCGGCGTCAACCTCCGCGAAGCGTTCAACCAAATAGCCCGCTACCAAAACCAATCCCTCTGGGCCGGCCACGGACTCTTCGACTATGTCCAAGTGTTCGTCATCTCCAACGGCACACTCACCAAGTACTACTCCAACACCACACGGCCCAAACCAACCGACAACACCAAACGCACCCCCAACACGTGGGCCTTCACCTGCTGGTGGGCAGACAGCCACAACAAAGTCATCCCAGACCTGAACGGCTTCACCCGCACCTTCTTCGCCAAACACACCATCCTCAACATCCTCACCAAATACTGTGTACTCCGCGAAGACGGCAACCTCCTAGTCATGCGGCCCTACCAAATCGCCGCGACCGAACGTATCCTCCAACGCATCGACGTAGCCGCCAACAACAAAATGCTCGGCACCACCCAAGCCGGCGGCTACATCTGGCACACCACAGGTTCCGGTAAAACACTCACCAGCTTCAAAACCGCGCAACTCGCCACCGCGCTCCCAAGTAACCCTAAAGTCCTATTCGTCGTGGACCGCAAAGACCTCGACTACCAAACCATGCGGGAATACGACAGCTTCAAAAAAGGTGCCGCTAACTCCAACACGTCCACCAAAATCCTCACCCAACAAATGGGGGACCCCAACGCGCGCATCATCATCACCACCATCCAAAAACTCTCCAACTTCGTTGCAGCCAACGCGAAACACCCGATCTACAACGAACACACGGTGATCATCTTCGACGAATGCCACCGATCCCAATTCGGTGAAATGCATAACGCGATCACCAAAAAATTCAAAAAATACAATATTTTCGGATTCACCGGAACCCCAATTTTCCGTGACAACGCAGGCAAATCCTACGGTGCACGCGACGGCCGCGTAATACTGCGCACCACCGAAGAAACCTTCGGCGAACAACTCCACACCTACACAATCGTTGACGCGATCGAAGACAAAAACGTCCTCCCATTCAAACTCGCATACAACAACGTGCTGGCACGCGCCGGCGGACCTGTGGCTGAAGACGCGAGCCGCGCGCAAGAAGAAGCCGCGCTCATGGCACCCGAACGCATCAGCGCCGTCACCAGCTACATCCTCAAACACTTCAACCAACACACCCGCCGCCTGTCCCAAGCCGGCGAATCCAACACCACTTACATCCACACCGTCACAAGCAACACCGCAGACGTGGCTCGCACACGTGGCAGGGGTAGTGAGGCGCTAACAGTCAAGCGGCGTGTCAACGGCTTCAACGCGATGATGGCTGTTCAATCCGTGGAAGCCGCCAAGCTCTACTACAACGAGTTCAAAGCCCAGCAGGCCGAGCTGCCTGAACACCAGAAGCTCAAAGTCGCCACGATCTTCAGCTACGGAGCCAACGAAGACCCCGAAGCTGGAATTCTCGCGGAAGAAGGGTTCGACACCCGCGGGCTCAGCGGTGAGAACCGCGAATTCCTTGACATCGCCATCGCCGACTACAACCAGATTTTCGGCACCAGCTATGACGCGAACGGTGACAACTTCCAGAACTACTACCGCGACCTCTCCATGCGGGTCAAAGACCGCGAAATAGACCTACTGCTGGTCGTGAATATGTTCCTCACCGGCTTCGACGCGCCAACACTGAACACGCTCTACGTTGACAAGAACCTGAAGTATCACGGCCTGATCCAGGCGTTCTCACGCACGAACCGCATCCTCAACCAGGTCAAGCGGTACGGGAACATCGTGTGCTTCCGCGACCTCCAAGAGAACACCGAAGACGCCCTCGCCCTGTTCGGGAACGCTGACGCACAAGGCATCGCCCTGCTTGAGCCATACGAACACTACCTGAAGCAGTACCGCCTCAAAGTCGCAGAGCTGCTGGCCTTCCACGCGCCCGGCACCGGGATGCCCGCAAGCGAAGGCGAACAGCGACGCTTCGTCGAAGTCTTCGGCGAGATCCTACGGCTGAGGAACCTGCTGGCTGGGTTCGATGAGTTCCCTGACGATGACGACCTCACCCCGCGTGAGATTCAAGACCTGCAGAGCGTCTACCTCGCAGTGCGGGATGAGATGCGAGCGGATGCCGATGCGGATGAACCGCAGCCGGAACAGCTTGAACTCGTATTCGAGATCGAGCTACTCCGGCAAGTTGAAGTCAACGTCGACTACATCCTCATGCTGGTCGAGAAGTTCCGCGAACCGATGCTGAAATCCCAGGTTCCGGACTACCAGTACAAGGAACAAGTACTGCAGGCGGTTGAATCCAGCCCGACCCTACGCGATAAACGCGACCTGTTTATGGACTTCATCGAACTCGTCAACACCGACGCGAGCGTTGCCGAACAATGGGTCGCGTTCATCAGCCAACGCCGCGAACAAGAACTCGGAACACTCATCGAAGAAGAACGACTCCGCGAACCCGCCGCGCGGGACTTCATGGAGGGCGCCTTCAACGCCGGGGAAGTCCCCCGTATCGGAACCGACATCGGCAAAGTGCTGCCGCCGGTGAGCTTCTTCAACAAAACTGCCGACGGTGAGAGCCGCGCCGAAATCAAAGAACGGGTGCTCAACAAGATGACCGAGTTCCTGGAACGCTACGAACCCCTCGGGTGAGAAAAGAATCAAAGGCAACACCCCTTATGTTGTTATGTTGTGAACCTCTCTAGAGCTGCCTTTGAAGTTCCTGGGTTTTAACGTCAAGATTGATTTGAAGGTTAAAGCTCAGATTTTGCGCCACCCGGTCGCCATGGCGCCGCCACATGTTTAAGGAACGCCCTATGTTCACACGAATAACGTCCCCTCTATATAGGAGAACGGGTAGCGCGCTCGCGGTGCTCGCGCTCGTATTCGGCATGACGGTGGCGCTCCCAAACCCAGCAACCGCAACACCCGACGCTGAAAGCGGCGCGGTCGCCACCGCCACTGCCGAAGCCACCTCAATCGAAACGGTTGCGCCGGCAACCGAAGCGGAAGCTCCAGGTGAGCTCGGCGCGCCCGGTGAGACTCAGACTGTCGAGTTGGGGGACGGCAACGTCCAGTACGGCCTCCGGCTCGCCCGCGACGGTGGGGCTGGTTGCATCATCACGAAAGCTAACGGCTACGAACCCGGCGACAACACCCCGCGGGATGGCAATATTTGTGCCGGGGACATCGCTCACTACAGCATCGACCTCAACGTCAAAACCGCTGGCGAACCTAGCACCTTCAAACTCACCCCAACCTGGCTCTCCGCCGAAGCCCGCGCCGCAGGCTTGCCTGAGCCAACCGTCAAACCAACCCTGAAAACCGGTTCCGCTAACTACGGCGGGGTCTCCGCCACAGTCGATGCCAACGGTGTTGTCACCGTGAAAGCGGACCCGAACATCAACGCGACCGTCTCGCTCGAGCTCACCGCCTCCACCATCGCCTCTATGCAGCTTTCGGACGGCACCAACCCTGAAGGCACGTTCAACCTCGGCCTCAAAGCAGTCAAGGAAGACGGCACCAAACTCATCACCGCGGTAGCGAACAAGAAACTCAACGTACTGGTTGAGCCGCGTTTTGATCAGCGCCTCATCGAGCCAGAAAGCGGCGTCAACACCACCACCCGTAACGGCATCGAATACATCGGCATCAGCGCCCGCTCCGGCCTGCCCGCCTACCCGAGCGACCAGAAACACAGCCCGGCACCGGACAGCGCAACCCCGAACGGCCGCATCCTGCCGATCGACCCTGAAACCATCAGCCGCTACACCCTCGTGATGCCAGCCGATGCGCCGTTCAAGGCCGAGGATGTGCTCGTCTCCTATAACGGCAGCCCGTGGCAGAAAGCCAAGGTTGACGCCAACGGCAACCCGTACATCGACGGCAAATACGATAAAAGCAACCCGCCGTTCCGCTTCCTGATCCCTACCGAGGGTCTGCCGGGCGGTAAGACCACGTTCACTACTCGCATGGACATCGTTGATAAAGACGGCAAGCCGACGCGCGTGAAAGACAGCCGCGGGGTTCCATCCAACATCCCAACCACGGTGGGTAATAAAGCGCTCGGCAACAACACCGCTGACCCAGGCGGCTTGAGTGAATGCAGCGCATCCACTGCTGATGAGAAGCAGGGCCTGCTCGCAGGCCAGTACGGTTTCCCGAACAACAACTGCGCCAAGCAGGTTGTGGACCTGACCAAGTGGAAGTGCACCAACCCGAACGGTTGCCCGTCCGCTAAGGACGACGTCGGCATCAACTGGGTAGAAACCGAAGAAAAAGGCAAGCAAGCCTTCGGCTATAAGCAGGCACTGGCCAGCGCGAACGTGCGTTTGAACGTCACTCCAGCTGACGTCAAAGACAACCCGACCATCTGTGCCGCATGGAAGCCGGGCACCCAACGCGTTGTTACTACCGGCAACACCTACGTGCCAACCATCCAGATTGGAGGCACCGGCAAGGTCAACATCGAAAGCGTGTTCCCGGACGCCAAGGTGTACATCACCAAGCAAGACAAAACCAACGGCGGAGACCCAGACTGCGCCGGTGACGCTGGCTGGGAAGTGTTCTACGATGCCTCGGCTGGCGTGAAGGGCAACACCTTCGCAGAGCCGGGCAGCATGAAGCCGAACGAGATCGCTGGTATCAAGATCGTGATTCCCGGCGAGAACGTTATCCAGCAGCCAACCACCTTCCGGTACATGGCCACCACGGGTGACCCTCGCGTGGTCTCGACCCTGCCGACGGTGAAGGCCGCCAAGGGCGATGCCGAGTACTACAAGACCCTCAACTACGGTGCGGTCTACTCCGGCGATAAGAAGGTCCGCGGCAGTATGCAGGACACGATCCTCGCGGAGAAGCCAGCGGCCGGCGTCCGCGACATCTGGGGCACCCTAGGTGAGACGCGCGTGGCCGGTATCGGCGAGCAGAAGCAGCGGCTCACCACCGCCGGGCAGGTTGTGGTGAACAACGGAACGCTCGCGGCAGTGAACTCGAAGGACGCTGACGGCAACCCGACGCGCGTTCACATGCGCATCTATCTGTCCAAGTGTGTGACCGCTGACGAGGAAACGCTCTCGCCCGGCATGACGTATCACCGCGGCGAAATCTCGAACAACCCGAACGACTGCGCCCCGTCCAAGGACAACTACATTGAGCGCACGTGGGCGCTTTCGGATCAGAAGAACGAAACCGATGATCCGAATAATGACCCGTTCTTCCCAATCGACTGGGCCACCAAGAACGCCGCAAGTTCTTCCGTGTTCTTCCAGCCCTGGGACAACGGCCAGCCGCGGCCAGCGTTCACGGTAGTGACCCCGGTGTGGTCTGGACCGCGCCAGTCCTTCGATGTGGTCCATTCCTACCGCATCACCGGCACCCCGGAGCTGGATCTTGATAAGGCGATGCCGGCGCTGAAGAAGGACCGGACCATCAAGTCCTCCTCCAGCAAGGGGGCCTTCACCCCGGCTCAGGATGCGGCGAAGGAATACACGCCGTTGGACTCGATGGCTTCGCTGTCCACGCTTACGGTCCCTAACGTGGTGGCGGCTGGCTTGGCTAAGTCCACCGAAGACAAACTCGTGGACCACGACACGGCCTTCCAGCACGAGCTCAAGCTCAGCAACTACACCGAGGCACAGCTGGGTGCCACCCAGTTCATCGACGTGCTGCCGTTCAACGGCGACTGGCGCGGTACCAAGTTCAGCGGTGAATACTGGCTGAGCAAGGTCCCGGAGAACTCCGGTTCAAACACGGCCGAGGGCCACGAGATCTACTACACCTACGATGACCCGAACACGGTGTCTGTATGCCCAACGAACGCTCAAGGCAAGGATGACCTCGATGCGTGCGTGAATGCCTCGCGGGCGACCAAGCGCGATATCGATAAGAAGCCGAGCGAAACCAAGTGGGAGCTGCTGACCCAGGAGGTTATCGAGGCCCAAGCCCAGCCGGGTGCCAAGCACATCACGGCGCTGCGTTTCGATAGCCCGCTGCTAAGCCCTAAGTCCGAGGACGCATACGTTCTGGACTTTGAGTCGTACGGCAATAAGCACGGCGATAAGTACGTGAACTCCACGGGCATCGCCACGATGCACGCTGTCCGCGGCGAGACCGCCGACACCACCGGCGTCGGGGCCTTGCCTGTTCCGCAGCCGGACCCGGTCAAGACTGAGGTTTATGCCGCGAAGATCTCCGGTACCGTCTACCACGACGCGAACCGGGACGAAAAGCAGCAAGACGGCGAGAAGAACCTGCCGGGCTACACCGTGACCCTCTACGAAGTGGACGAGAACGGTGAGATCAAGAAAGACGAGAACGGAGAACCCGTCGCTGTCCAGACCACCACGAGTGATAAGGACGGCAACTACACGTTCGAGTCTCTCAAGCGGGGCGACTACCGCGTAGTGGTGAGCCCGCTGGAGGAAACCGACATCAACACCCAAGCAGGTAAGGGCGAGAACACTGATGCCGGCTCCTGGACGGGCCAGGTCATCACCGTGACCGAACCGAACCCGGACAAGTATGACGCCAACAAGCCTCAAACCCACAGTAAGTATGACTTCGGTGTGTTCAAACCAGCCCCGAAGATTAGCCTCAAGAAGACCGTGAACGGTAAGGACTCTGACGAGGTAGCCGTTAACGGTGAGGCGAAGTTCGCCCTGGCCGGTGAGAACAACGGCAACGTTGACCTTGAAAAGGTCAAGCTGGTCGACACCTGGGCCGAAGGCAAGGACCCTCTTGACCTGACGTGCACCATCACGCCGAAAACTGGCAGCGACTACGCGGGGGACGCGACTGAGGACCTGCTCAACGGCGAAGCCAAACTCGCGGTAGGGGACACCTATGAGTGCATCGGAACCTACACCGTCACCCAGGACGATGTGGACGAACAAGTCACGCTGCCTAACAACGCCGATGTGACCGGTGCATACCTGTATAAGTCCGCCACCACCGGCGAGGAGAAAGAACTCCCTGTAGAAGACCACAGCAAGGCGACCGTCACTGTGCCGGAAGCTAAGCCCGCGCTTGAGGTGACCAAGACTGTTGATGGTCAGAAGTCAGTTATGAAGAAGGCTGGTGAGAAGGCCGAATGGTCCATCACCGGCAAGAACACCGGCAACGTAACCCTGTATAACGTGAAGCTCGCCGATGAGTGGGCCGGTGGCGACATTGAACTGACCTGCACGATGGGCGAGGAAGAGATCGATGTAGCCTCCGGTGACGTGACCCTGCCGGTGGGTGCCGAATTCACCTGCACGGGTGAAAGCGAGATCACCCAGGACCACGTGGATGCTGGCAACGAGCTACCGAACACCGTGACCCTGACGGGTTCTTCGAAGCCGGAGGGCGGCGAGAAGGTCAGCTCGAAGGACACCGCGACTGTCACCGTCCCGAAGAGTGAGCCATCGCTGAGCCTTCAGAAGACCGTCACCAACTGGGCTGAAGACGCCGAACCGGCGCCTGAACCGCTCACGGTGGGCGACAAGGTCGAGTACAGCTTCATCGTCTCCAACAACGGGAACGTGACCGTCAAGGACGTCACGGTCGAGGACCCGAAGGTTCAGGATCTCGACTGCGGCGAGGCAAACACCACGCTGGCTCCGGGGGAATCGTTTACCTGCACCGCATCGCACGTTCTGACCAAGGAGGACGTTGAGGGCCAGACCGAATACGTCAACACGGCGAAAGCGACCGGCTCCACGGTCCCGGGTGAGCCGGTCGAGTCGAACGAGGCAGAAGCCAAGGTCAAGGTCGCAACCCCGAAGTTAGAGCTGGAGAAAACCGTCAAGGATAAGAAGGACAGCTACCTGGCCGGGGACAAGGTCGAGTACCTCTTCACCGTGACCAACACCGGCAAGCTCACCGTCAACGGCATCGAGCTGGATGACGCGATGCTCACCGATGCCGAGGTTGAGGTCACATGCGAGGCCGAAACCCTCGCGCCGGGCGAATCAACCACGTGTGTGTCCGGTGAATACACCGTGACAGAGGCCGATGCGGACGCCGGCGAAGTCATTAACACAGCCACCGCATCCGGCACCACGAACAACGGGACACCGGTGAAGTCCAACGAGGCGAACGCCAAGATCACGGTCGAAAAGCCACGTGAATCGGAAGAACCAGCGCCGAGCGAGCCTGGCGACCCAAGCGAACCGGCACCGAGCGAGCCTGCGCCAGAGGAGCCGGGCGACCCAAGCGAACCTGCGCCGAGTGAACCGGAGCCAAACGAGCCTGCGCCAAGTGAGCCGGAAGATCCAAGCGAACCGGCACCAAGCGAGCCGGAGGCTAGCGAGACGCCGGCTCCGGAGGCGCCTGAGGGTAGGAAGCCGGGGCTGGCTACTACGGGTGCTGAGGTGACGGTCGCTGTTCTGGCGGGGCTTGGCCTGGTGGCCGCTGGCGTGGCGCTCGTGCTGGTACGCCGTAAGCGCCGCAACTAGTGGCGACCCAGCCCACTGGCTGAAATGACGGGAAGGGCCGGCAACACCTAATGGTGTTGCCGGCCCGTCCCGTTTGTTGGGAGTGTTCGGTGCTCGCGTTGTGCGTTAGAGCGAAACCCCGAATACGAGTGGCACGAGCGTGTAGAGCATAACCATGACCATCACGATGGAGATGAGGTTGAGCCAGATACCTGCCCGGACCATCTGTTTGATGGTGATTTCGCCGGAGCCGAACGCGACAGCGTTGGATGGCGTTGCGACCGGCAGCATGTAGGCCGAGCACACAGCTAGGGTCACGGCGATCGTCATGAACAGCGGGTTGATGCCCATGCCGATGGCGACGGCGCTGAAGATCGGGAAGAACGCGGCCGCGGTCGCGGTGTTGGAGGTCAGCTCGGTGAGCACGAGCGCGACCAGGATGATCGCGAGGATGATCAGGACCTTCGGCAGGGCGGTCCAGCCGGTCACCTGGTTACCAATCCACGCGGAGAACCCGGTAGCGGTGAACATCGCGGACAGTGACAAGCCGCCACCGAACAGCAACAGTAGGCCCCACGGGATTTCTTTCGCGGAAGACCAACGCAGTAGCGGCTGCCCGGATGGGTCTTCGCTACGCTTCTTGGCGGGCACCAGGAAGCATGCGACCGCTGCGGCCATCGCGACCTGGGAGTCGCTGATGCGGGCGAGGAACGGCAGGTTTTCAGCAACCCAAGCGACGTCCTTGAGGAACGGCACAACAACCCAGAACAAGATCGCGGCCACGAAAATCCAGGAGACACGGCGTTCAGCGGTGCTCATCTTGCCGAGCTTGCGGAATTCGCTTTCGATCATTTCCTTGCCACCAGGCAGTTCGTTGATCTCCGGGCGGAAAACGAACTTGGTCAGCACGAGCCACGCGAGCCCGGTCATGATGATCGCCCACGGCACACCTACGAGCATCCACTGGCCGAACTGAATGTCGATGTCGTGGTTCTTCGCGAGGTGACCCTTCATGAGCGCCATGGGCGGCTGGCCGATGAGGGTTGCGGTGGAGCCGATCGTGACACCGTAGGCGACACCGAGCAGAAGGGACGCGGCGAGGCGCGGGCTGGCCGCATCGGGGTCGACTTCGCGTACGAGGCTCAGGATCGAGGTGGCGATCGGGACCATGATGACCGCGGTAGCGGTGTTGGAGACCCACGCGGAGATGAATGCGGAGGCGATCATCACGCCCAGCACGATCTGCGAGGGCCGCGTACCGACTAAGCGGATGGTCCACAGCGCGATCCTGAGGTGTAGCTGCGATTTCTCCGTGGCTAGGCCGAGGATCACGCCACCCATCACCAGGAAGACCACCGGGTCAGCGTATGGTGCCGCGACTTCGCCCATCGGCGCCATCCCGAACAACGGGAACATCACCAACGGCAGCAGCGACGTGACAGGGATCGGTGCGGCTTCGGTCATCCACCAGATGGCCATCCACAGCGCGATGCCGGCAACGGCCTTGCCTTCAAAGCTCAGTGAGTCTGGCAGGATGAAGCCCAGAATCAGGCCCGCAACGGGCCCGAGCGCGAAGGTCCACCAGTTGCGGCGGGATGAACGATCAAGTGGATCGTTCGCGGAATCCTGCTGTTGCCCTTGCGGCTCAGCAGACGCAGTCGAGTTAGATTCGGCAGACACGGTTGTCCTCTTAAGTACTTAGTGATGTGGAGCACAGATTGCTGGTTGAATCCTATGACAGCAATAATGCTTCGAGAAGTACCTATTTGAGGGCTATTCAGAGCTTGTGTGTATAAGTGGGGTGTGGAGGGCTGCCCTGTGCGCCGGGAACTTCACCGCAATCCAGCTCGCTCGGCCAGCGCCTGAGCCGTCACCGAGAGTGAATCCGGCTGCACACCCTGCTGGGCAATCTCCGCTGGCGTCCCGGTGGCCAGGATCTGGCCGCCCTCATTGCCGGCTCCCGGGCCGACGTCGATGACGTGGTCGGCCTGTGCGACCACCCGGAGGTCGTGCTCAACGACGACCACCGTCGCGCCGTCATCGACCAAGCGCCGCAACTGCGCGAGCAGCAGGTCCACATCCGCGGGATGCAGCCCCGTCGTCGGCTCATCTAAGAGGTACAGGCTGTGCTTGCGGCTCGAGCCGCGTTGCATCTCGGAGGCGAGCTTGATGCGCTGCGCCTCGCCACCCGATAGTTCCGGGGAACCCTGCCCCAGCCGCAGGTAACCCAGACCGAGCGCGTGCAGGAATTCGACCGAGCGCAGAATCCTCGGCTCCTCCGCGAAAGCCTCTAGCGCCTCGTCCACGGTCAACGCCAAAACATCCGCGATGCTGCGGCCGTTCCACTGCACCTCAAGGATCTCCGGCCTATAGCGCTTGCCGTGGCAGGCCGGGCAGGTCGTGTAGGTGCCCGGCAGGAACACCAGCTCAACTTCGATGCTGCCCGCGCCATCGCACTCGGGGCAGCGGCCCTTCGTTGTGTTGTATGAAAAGTCCGATACCGACATGCCGCGCCGCTGAGCCTCGGGTGTTGCGGCGAAGAGCTTGCGGACGTGGTCGAAAAGGCCCGTGTAGGTCGCGACGGTGGAGCGCACCGTGCGGCCGATGGGCTTCTGGGTGATGTGAACCAGGCGGCGGATCTTATCGAGCCCTGTTGCGTTATCCACCCGGAAGTCCTCGGAGTGCTCGGAGCCTGGCGTGAGTTCAGCATCGGCGTCCTCGGCGATGGCCTCATCCGCGCCGATCACCTGCTTGGCCGAGCAGGCCGCCGCGTCAGCCAGAACCCCGATGACCAGGGTGGACTTACCGGAACCCGACACACCTGTGACTGCCGTGAGTGCGCCGAGCGGGAAGTCGACGTCGGCCCCGTCGAAAGCGCGCGCGTGCACGCCGGTCAGGGCGATGGATTCACCGGTGCCGGCCGGGGTGTCCGTCAGCTCGGGGAAGTCCGCGTTCAGAGCCGCGGCAGTGGGGGAGCGTAGCTGCTTGGCTTTGGTGCGGAACTCATTCGTGGGGCCGGAGAACACCAGCTGACCGCCGCGCTCGCCGGCGCGCGGGCCGATGTCCACGATCCAATCGCATCCGGCCACCAGGGACATATCGTGTTCCACTAGAAGCACCGAATTACCCGCATCGATGAAGCGTTGCAGAAGCTCCGAGACCGCCTTCCGCTCCACGACGTGCAGGCCCGCCGAGGGCTCATCCAGCACATAGGTTGTGCCGAACAGGTTCGAATTCAACTGAGAGGCCAGCCGCAGGCGCTGATGCTCACCCGCGGACAAGCTGCGTGCCGGGCGGGAGAGGCTCAGGTGCCCCAGCCCCAGCTCGATCGCGGCGCTCACCGTGGGTAGCACCTGATCCAGTAGTAGCTTTTCGGCCTCGTCGTGCTCGTTCCACTGCTGCTTAGCAATTCCTTCCAGGTGCTGGAGGCGGTCCTCCAGCGCGGCCAACACGTCCTTCAGTGCCAGGTTGTTGAATTCGTCGATCGCGTAACCGGCGTAGGTGACCTGCAAGGTGTCCGGCTGGAAACCGCGGCCCTGACACGTCGGGCATGTTGATGAATGCATGAAGGAAAGCACCCGGCGGCGGTTCCTATCCGATTCGGTTTCCGCGAGGGTGTCGGTGAGGTAGGTGGCTACCGATCGCCATTTGCCTTTATATGAACCGTGCACGGCGTTTTCGTCCCGCACAGGGTGGACAGTAACCACCGGTTGCTCGTCGGTGAATAGGATCCAGTCGCGGTCCTTTTGTGGAATGTCCCGCCACGGGATGGTGAGCGGGTAGCCGAGGGTGCCGAGGATGTCCCGGAAGTTCTTGCCCAGCCACGCCCCTGGCCACGCGGCGATCGCGCCGTCCCAGATGGACAGGCTCGGGTCCGGCACCATCGACTCTTCTGTGGGCCGGTGCACGGTGCCGGTTCCTTGGCATTCGGGGCACATGCCGGCGGTGGTGTTGGGGGAGAAGGCATCGGAATCGAGCCGGCCGTATTCGAGCCGCTCCCGCATGCCGGCCGGGTAGCTTCCGGAGCGGGAGAAGAGCAACCGAATACTGTTCGACATGTTGGAGATCGTGCCGACGGAGGAGCGTGCCCCGCCCAGGGTGGTGGACTGTTGCAGGGCCACCGTCGGCGGAAGGCCGGTGACTGACCCGACGCGCGGGTTGACTGCGCCGCCGATGAGCCGGCGGGCGAAGGGGGCGACGGATTCCAGGTAGCGGCGTTGTGCCTCGCCGTGGATAGTGCCGAAGGCGAGGCTGGACTTGCCCGAACCTGAAACGCCGGTGACCGCGACGAGGGTGTCGCGCGGCAGGTCAACGTCGATGTGTTTCAGGTTGTGTAGGTGCGCGTCACGCACCCGGATCATGGGATCGTGCCCCGCGCGCGCCGTCGTGTGCGGAGTTGCGTGCGGAACCGTGAACTCGGGCTGGGCGTGAGTCATGGTGGCCACTCTATCGGGTAGGCCGTGCCGGTGTAGGTGGTGTCTCTAGATTGCAGTGGCGGGTGGTGGTAGCTAGAAAAACCGCGTAGTGCCTCATGTCAAGTTGATCGCGT
>NZ_KV788994.1:0-28743 GCF_001807395.1 Arthrobacter sp. HMSC06H05
TACGCGATCAATATATGTAAGGTACGCCGAACCGTTTCCAAACGGATCGCGTCTGGTTATGCTTTTCACATGGGACTGACGACGTCAATGATCCTCACAACAGAACCCGTAACTCCTCAGCAGCTCGAGGCATGGGGGCTGACTCCCGCGGAGAACAAAGGTGACCTGTGGACTGCGTTCCATGACCCTGGGAACCAGTTCTTTGCGGTGGCCCACCGCGGCGACTGGACCATCCTGTGGGACCCGGAAATGCTGGTCACGTCCCGCTTCGAAACCGACTCGATCACGCTGCCTGGCACGTGGCACGTCGTGAGCACGGTGTCTTCCATGAGCTTCGTGGATTACCGCGTGTTCGTCGACGGCGCGCTCGTGAGGCAGCTGCTTGCCGGGGATGAGGAGCTTGACGAAGGGGCCCCGGTGGTAGACGAGTCCGCGTTCGTGTTTCGTGAGGATGGAGAGGAAGGCGAACCGGCTGAGGTGGATGGCGACCTGATTATCCAGGAGCTTCCGCGGGCTGTGGGCGCCGTGGGCCTGGGTGACGACGTCTTTGACGTTGAAGGGCAGTACTTCACGTACCAGTCGACTGAGCCCAACGCTAACCCAGAGCCAGTGAGGGACCCGCAAGACGAGGGCGACCTCGGCGTTGGGGAACGTAAAAAGCAGTCCTTCTTTGGCAAGCTGTTCGGTAAGAAATGAGCCTGCGCTCCGTGCCCTAGCCGGCGTCGATGCGTCTTTGCCCGTGAGGCTCGATGATTAGCGCGAGTCCCGCATCGAGGTCCGCCAGTAACTGCTGAGCCGAGTTTTTCGGGCCGTTGAGGTAGTCGATCGTGAGCCCGTTGACGAGCGCTGTGACCAAGCGAGCTCCTTGTTCAGGCGATAGCTCGCCGTTCAATTTCCCATGCTGTTCAGCCGCCGCGAGCCCGTTGCATACTAGTGCCCGGAAGCTCTCCACCTCGGCGTCGTATAAGTCGGCTAGCCATTCGCGTGTGGATGCAGCGGCGCCCACGATAACCCACACTGCGGCGTCCTCGCGCTGGACCGGACCAATCGGCAAGAGCTCGGCTAGTCGGCCGTGCATGGCCGTGCGAAAATCTGTCGCGTCGGTCTTCCCAAGTGCCCGGGACGCCTGCCGCTGAATGGACCTAATGAATGCTTTCGCGATGATGTCGTCTCGCGTCCCCATCTGATACTGGACAGTCCCAGGTGCGACCCCTGCCTCTGCAGCGACATTGCGCACGCTCAGGGCATCGAGTCCTTTGTTGACCATCACTCGAATGGCGGCATCGGCGATCAGCGCTGGGGTGCCGGTGATGGGTGTGTTGCGGTCAACGGCCATGAGCCTCCAATCGTGAGTGGTCCAGCCCTTCGCTACCCAAGCTCGCGCAGTTCAAGTGTGGCGGGCCAAGTAACTGCGAGTCATTCTTGGTCTGACTGCATCTGACTGTTGCGTCTCAGTGGAATATTCCATACGATCGTATCAATCAAATAATTCATACGAACGTATGGATGTGGAAGGTTTTCCTTTGTTCAGCAGGTCAAAGGGGAGCGCCTTCATCACCTTCCGAAACCCGCATCTGACCATTGGAGTACGCCATGTCAAACTTCCTAGCCCTCGCTGGTCTTGCGCTTGTCGATAGTTTGAGCGTAGGAACCCTCGTCATTCCTATTGCACTCATCATCATGTGGCGCCGGGTTCGAGTCGGTTTGATGGGCGTCTACCTTGCGACGATCGGTGGGGCCTACTGTGGTCTAGGTATTGCGCTGCTGTTCGGCTTTAATGCGGCAGTTCAGCGGCTATCTGGAGTCACTAAGAGTGATTGGTTCCCGTGGGTGACTCTGCTTCTAGGCGTGGGGCTTTTCATTTTTGGTGTGGCTGCCCCAAACCCCAAGAAGCCAACGGCCGAGGGGTCGTCGTCGGCGGAGCATGCGCCTCTGGTGAGCGTCGATGCCACAGCCGCAGCCACCGTGAACGCAAGTATCAACTCTGCACCTAATGGTGCCGTCGCTACGCTTCCGGATGTCGATGTCAGGGAGGGGCGAGCGTCGCGCCTCGCCCGGGGTGCGTCCTTGAGTGCGGGTGGCATGGTGGCGCTGGCGATGGGTGCCGCCGTCGTAGAGGCGGCCACGATGTTGCCCTATTTGGGCGCGATGGGGATTATCCAGTCCATGCAACTGGGTATGTCCAGCAAGATTGCGTTGATTGTGGTCTATTGCGTCGTCATGATCTTGCCGGCGGTTCTCGTGAGCGTCTTCGCAGGCCTCGCGGGCCCCACTATTTTTCCGCGGCTGGAGCGCGCTACTCGCAGGCTCGAGTATGAAGCTAAGGTGACTCTGCTGTGGATCGCGGCGATCGTCGGCGTCTACATGGCGTACAGGGGTGCGGTACAGCTAGGGCTGATGGGCAGCTAAGCAGCAAGGGGTGGCGAGCTACACAGCAGGCGACGTGGCAGGTGCCGTGACAGCGCCTCAGCGCGCGATAGTTCCGACGCATCAGACGGCGAAATAATGGAAGAAGAGCTCAAGCGTCTGCGCCGAGGAATCTGCGAGTTGAAACGAGCGAACGGGATTCTTAAGACCGCTTCGGCTTTTTCGCAACGGAACCGGGTCGACCCACGACCAAATGATCTCCTACATCGATGCGCACAAAGATCAATTTGGGACCTGGCCATCTGCCGAGTTCTTAAACAAGCAGATCGTGGGTTCATCACCTCGCGCGGCTACTGCAAAGGCTCTAGCGGAGTGGAAGCCCCGCCGAGCACTCATGACGCGCCGCGACCAGGCCGATCTCGGATTGGGATGACGCCGAAATGGAAGCGCTCACCGACGGCTACGGAAAGTTATTAAGCCCACACCGCAATGATCGAATCATCTCTGATTCTCGTGGTGCTATCGAGCGTGATGGTGCTAGCGATGTAGGTGGCTGAATAGTTCTTAGCGATATGAGTATCTGAGTGAACAGTGTCCCCGAATTTGAGCTTTTCTACAGTGGCGAGGTTTCTCATGAAGCTGAAGGTTCGCGCAAACTATTTACTTCCCGCCATCCGCGTGGGTACGTTTCGTGTAGCGAATAAGAGAAATGCCTCGTGAGGGTCGGTTCTCGTGAGGGTCGGTTGAAGATGTGCCGGTGTTACCGGGGTTCGGGAAGGCGGAAGGCTGAACGATGGCAACTATTGCTGAGAACGTGGTTGAAACTCTTGGGGCGAGTGGCGTAAAGCGAGTTTATGGCGTTGTAGGAGATTCCCTTAACGGTTTCACTGACGCGATTCGAGATTCAGATATCGAGTGGGTCCATGTCCGTCACGAAGAAGTCGCAGCCTTTGCGGCTTCTGCTGAAGCGGCGCTGACCGGTGAGCTTGCGGTGTGTGCCGGTAGTTGCGGACCGGGAAACCTTCACCTCATCAACGGGCTTTACGATGCTCAGCGGTCACGTGTGCCGGTCCTAGCGATTGCGGCTCAGATTCCCGGTGGGGAGATCGGTTCTGGCTACTTCCAGGAAACCCATCCTGTTGAACTGTTCCGGGAATGCTCGGTCTACGTTGAAGATGTGAGGTCGGCGCAGCAGATGCCGAGGGTTTTGCGGATTGCTATGAGAGAGGCACTCTCAAAGAGGGGAGTGGCTGTTCTCGTTGTTCCTGGTGAGATTTTCCTGGAAACAACGAAAGCTGCCGCCGAGGTAATCGTGGAATCCAAGTCGCACCAGGTTCCGGTAGAAGCTGATCTGGTTCAGGCTGCCAAGCTTCTCAATGACTGCAAGAAGGTCACGATCCTGGCGGGAGCAGGCGCTGAGGGCGCGCACGACGAGCTAGTGGCGCTTGCCGATAGGCTGCAGGCTCCCATTGTTCACGCCCTGCGCGGTAAAGAGTTTATCGAATACGATAACCCGTTTGATGTGGGGATGACCGGGCTGCTGGGATTCGAATCAGGGTATCGGGCCATGGAAGCCTGCGATACTCTCTTGATGCTGGGGACTGACTTCCCGTACCAGCAGTTCTTCCCAGAAGATGCCACGATCATTCAGGTTGATATTCGTGGAGAACAGATTGGTCGGCGCACCCCTGTCGATCTCGGTCTGGTGGGTGGAGTCAAAGAAACGATCGACCACCTGCTACCCAAGCTGCAAAAGAACAAGTCGAGCAAGCACCTCAAAGCGATGCTCAAGCATTACGGGAAGACCCGTAAGGACCTTGATGATCTGGCTACGCCTTCGCGTCGCACTATTCATCCCCAATACCTGACCAGGTTGATTGATGAGGGGGCTAGTGATGATGCGGTATTTATTCCCGATGTTGGATCCCCGGTTATTATGGCTTCCCGGCACCTGACCATGAATGGGAAACGGAGACTCATTGGCTCCTTTATTCACGGTTCCATGGCCAATGCCCTACCCCAGGCTATCGGCGCTCAACTCTCTCACCCGGATCGTCAGGTGATTGCCTTGGCGGGCGATGGTGGGCTCGCCATGCTCATGGGTGACCTTCTTACGCTCACAACGTATGACCTGCCGGTCAAGGTTGTGGTTTACAACAATTCTTCGCTGAACTTTGTTGAATTGGAGATGAAGGCAGCAGGGTTCGTGACTCACGGAACCGGTCTCGATAATCCGAACTTTGCTTCCCTTGCGGAGGCGATTGGGATGAAAGGTTTCAGGGTGGAAAAGTCGAAGGACCTGCCCAGGGCGGTTGAGGATTTCTTGGCCCATGATGGCCCAGCGATTCTCGATGTGACAACCGAACGCCAAGAGCTCACCCTGCCTCCCACGATTGATGCCGAGCAGGTCAAGGGGTTCACGATGTACGCAGTCCGTACGGTGCTTGACGGCAGGGGAACCGAGCTCGTCGACCTGGCAAGGGCCAACCTGCGGCAGCTGTTCTAGGTGGGATAACGTTTCCTCACAAACCGGATGGGGAGCTCGCCGATGCTATGTTGCAGTGTCCAAGTGCTTCCCATCCGGGTAAGGCAATGCCTGATAAAACCGCGTCGCGAAGTAGCGCAGTTACGGAGCTTCATGCCCGCCGAGTAGAACCGGCTCGGCGGACATTACTAAACGGGAGACACTCTGCGCACTAACCCTCAGAATGTATGTCAGGGTCTTTTCTGGGTTTCCAAATCAAAACTGGAAACGTTCGTCGCATCTGAATGGCTCAGACATTCTGGTCTGTTTGTCACGCTCTGTCCCTTCGAGGCATTTAGCCTCCCGCATGAGTTTCTTCGGCAACACCACCGGCGGTGAGAGTCGCGCCGAAGTCAAAGAACGCGTGCTCGACAAGATGACCGAGTTCCTGGAACGCTACGAACCGCTCGGGTGAGCGCCGCTCGGGTGAGCGGTGCTAACCGCCGGCAACTGCAAGTACGACCAGTCGCCCCAGATGAACTGTACGTAAGCCGCGTAAGGGGGCTGACAGCACTAGCCCTGTGGCACGACAAGCGCTAGCGATGTGGCGTCGCGCCCGCAGATCCGCTAATGTTGTCTCGCCAGCTACTGCAAATGAGAATGATTAGCAATAGGGAATTGTTGGCACCTGAATCATTGGCAACAGCGCCATCACCAGCAGAGTCATCACCAGCTAAGGAGCGGTTCATGCGCGTCCTCCGGGCAACCCGTGCCTCCATCGCGGCTGCGGCCATCGCGGCAACCACCTTCGCCACCGCATCGAGCATCACGGCATCGCTGACGCTCGGCGCGGCCCCTGCCTACGCGGGGCCGGATGACGACCGCAGCGTGGAAACGAAAGCCCACATCGACGCCCCTAAGGTTTTCTGGAATAAGCAAGCTGGCACGTTCGCGATCAACTCGCAGGCCAACGGGAAAACCGTTCCGCTCGAAACCACCGCCAACTGGGTGGGCCGCGGCTACAACGACGACGGCAGCCAAAACTACACGTTCCCGGTCACCTCGGACCCGCGCCTGGACTTCCTCGGCAAGGACGGCCAGCTGCTCTATATGGCGCCGCAAGTTCCGGGGCCGGGCAATAGCCCCATCTGGTCGGGCTTCGGAGCGGACACCGCGGTGCCTATCGAGCAGTTCCAAGACGGCAACTTTGCGCTGGAAATGGTCGGCTTCAACGGCCCTGGCCGGATGGAGATGTTCAATTATTCGACGTTCGGTAGCCTGCCGGTGACGCGCCTGTTTTCTTCGCATGACAAGGTTTCGCGCACCGTGTGGCTGGACCCGGGCACGCACACGCACAACATCACGACGTTCACCAAGCCGGGCCGTTACGAAGTCACGTTCGACGCGACCGCCCGCACAACCGACGGCAACTTCATCACGTCCAAGCCCACGACGTTCGTGTGGCGGGTAGGCGGCACCAACCCTGCCGATGAGAAGCTCGGCGACGTCCGCGCCGCATACAACAAAGCGGCCGATGCTGTGGAGGGCGCCGCTGCGGAAGGTGCCGCGGCGTCCAGGCCGACGTTCACGATCGCCCCGCACACCGGAAGTGAACGCGACGGCGACAAGAACCTCACCGACCTCACTTTCAACGCCGGCAACAGTGCGGCTGAGGGCACGGTGGTGTTCTACATCGACGGCTACCACCTTGCTGAGGTTCCGGTGAAGAACGGCACCGCGACGTGGAGCGAGATGATCGGCTCGCAGCCCTCGAATTTCCAGGCCGTGTTCGTGCCCACCAAGGGTGCGGCCCGCTGGATTAGTGCGCCGCTGAGCGCCGCCACGGGGCAGAAGGCTGTGTCCACGCATGATGCCGGCGAGTTCCCTGAGGAAACCCCTGATGCGCCGGCCGGCGAGTTCTCTAAGGGTGAGGTCACGGTCGGTTCGCGTGATGTGTCCGTGACCGCGCGGCTGCAGGACAAGAGCGATCTCATCAACATCGACACCAAGCCAGCGGATGATTCGCTGATCTATAACGTCACGGGTGGTTTCTTTGAGGAAGGCTACGACGAGCCGACCTGCCCGGTAGAGGGCGTGAGCGGCCCGGGCCGCCGCACCATCGTGGCGGACAGCGAATACTGCAAGGGCGACGACTATTCGCTGCGCCTCACGCTGGAGCCGCAGCCGCGCGCTGCGATCGGCAACACTGACGTGATCGACCTCGGCCAGGTGAGTGGCAAGGGTAAGACGGTTGAGACTCGGTTCGCTGGCATCGGCGGTAGTGATGCGCCGCAGCCGGATCAGCCGGAGCCGAGCGCGCCGGCGCCTGGCAAACCGGCGCCTGAGCCGAGCACGCCGGCGCCGGGTGACAGCGACGAAACCCCGGCACCTGGCGGCGACGACGGAAGCGAAGGTTCAGATGGAGCGTTGCTGGACACGCCTGTGACGATCAGCAACGGCCACGTGGACTTGCGTGCCATGGAGGTTGGCGGGAAGTTCTCGGTGGCGTTGGGTGATGATTCGCGTCAGCACGCCAAGGAGTCCGTGCTCCGAACCATCAACTCGACGACCCTGGAGGTCACTAAGCTCGCGAAGGTCAAGCGTGAGGGCAACGTGCTGGCCGATGAGAGCTACGACGTGCTCGGCCCGAAGGGCAGCGAGCTGTATGTCCTGCCGCAGGGTCAGCAGCCCGGGCGTGTGTGGCCGGGCTTCTCGAGCGAGGCTCTTGACCGCGTGAAGTACCCCGAAGGCGCAACCATGACGCTCACCCCGGTGAGCGCCCCTGAGGGCGGCAAGTGGTTCGCGTACACCGAGAACCTGGGCGCCATCAACCGCATGTATGCCTCGAGCGAGAAGGCATCAGACGTGCCGTTGCCTCCGGGCGCCCACATGCACACCGCGTGGGCGTTCACTAAGCCGGGAACGTACACGATCGATGTGACGGCCCGCGCCAAGCAGTCCGGCGACGGCGAGCAGGGTGCCCAGGCCCGCAGTGCCGCATCAAACAACGATGGCGGGGAGGCCACCGCTGAAACGCAGCGGCTGACGTTCGTGGTCGAGAAGAAGTCCGCCACCGATGAGCCTGGCGCTTCGGAAGCTCCGAGCGAGAATCCGACGGCGGAACCAACGGAAGAGCCGACGGAAGATCCAAGTGAGGAACCGACTGAGCAGCCGAGCGGGGAACCGTCCCAACAGCCGACCGCGGAACCTAGTGCGGAGTCTCCGGAAGCTCCAAGCGCGGAGCCAACGCAGGACCCGGGTGCCGAGCCGAGCGACCAACCGACGGAGCAACCTTCAGCGGAACCGTCCGACCAGCCGTCTGAGCAGCCAACCGCGCAACCAACGGAACATCCGAGTGAAAGCGCGGGGTCCTCAGCTCAGCCAGGTGAAGCCGGCGATCGTGCTGGGGCGGGAACCGCATCGGACGCTGGAAGTGACCTAGCACGCACGGGAGCGGCGGTGTTGGCAGCGGGCGTGATCGCCGGGGTGGCGGTTGCTGCGGGTGTCGTGTTGTTGTTGGTTGCACGCCGCCGCAAGGGCTGAAGCCCTGTTGAAGCGGTGCAGGCGTTCAGGTGGCGCTGGTGGGTGTGGTTTTCATTTTCGGGAGGAAGCCGCGCAGTGTGATGAGCACGCCGTAAATGACCGAGTACAGTGCGAGGCGGTAGAGGAACGCGCTGACGGCGGGGCCGAACAGGAACAGGTAGGTCCCGAATTCGGTTCACCCGTTAGACGGGAGGGGGAACAGCACGAAGATCCCGAGGAGAATCACGGAGGCGACCCAAGGGATTTCCAACATCACTACGAGCAGGAGTACGAACAGCCGCAACCCGAGGATGAACAGTCCGATCATCAGGAGCGTTCCGAGGCCTTCTTGGGTCTTGAAGCGTTCTCGGGATTTGAAGCATTCGCGGGCTTCGCTGGATTCGGTTGTTCTGGTGGGGTTGCCACGGCGGGTCCTTTACAGCCGATGTAGCATTCCGCTTCCGCTGGTGCGCTGCAGGAACCTGACGCTAAAGGTTCATTGAAGTACCTTTTGAGGTCAAGTTAGCGGGCTGGGGTGAACTGGTCAACGGCCCCGGGTGAACGGCAGGTGAACCGGCAACTCGCGCAGGGCGCTCGCGCACCTGAACCCGGGGCTGGTGGCGGCCGGAAATGCGCAACCCCGCAACCCCTTCGCGGCCTGCCCGTAGCGCAGCGTCGTGCATCACAGTTCCGCGGGTAGGCTTTTGTGTTATGACTGCTTCTGTTGTGGCTTCGCAGGGTGCTGAGGATTTCAGCCAGCTTGCTCCTGGTGTGACTGTTGAGTGTCGCGATGAGCAGTGGCTGGTCACGAATGTGGCGCGGACGTCGGATGGTTTCCGTGTGCATGTTCGTGGTGTGAGTTCGTATGTGCGTGACACTACGGCGACGTTTTTCACGGCACTTGAGGACATGACGGTTTTTGATCCGGCGAATGTCACGGTGAAGGTGGATGATTCGGCGCGGTTCCGCCATACGCGTTTGTGGCTTGAGTCGACGTTGCGCCGCACTCCGATGCCTCTGTATCAGGAGGAGCTGGAGGTTGCTACGCGGATGCTCGCTGACCCGCTTGATTACCAGTTGGCGGCGGTCAAGAAGGCGCTGTCCGATGAGCGGATTAGGCCTCGTATTCTTCTTGCGGATGCGGTGGGTTTGGGTAAGACCCTTGAGATCGGCATGATTCTTGCTGAGCTGATTCGCCGTGGCCGTGGCGAACGTATTTTGGTGGTGACTCCTAAGCATGTGATGGAGCAGTTCCAGCAGGAGTTGTGGACGCGCTTTGCTATCCCGTTGGTTCGTTTGGATAGTCAGGGTATTCAGAAGGTTCGGCAGAAGCTTCCGGCGTCGAAGAATCCGTTCACGTATTTCCCGCGTGTGATTGTGTCGATGGATACATTGAAGTCGCCTAAGTACCGGGCTTTGTTGCAGAAGGTGCGTTGGGATGCCGTGGTGATTGATGAGATCCATAACGCGACGAACGCGGGTTCTCAGAACAATGAGTTGGCGCGCACGCTCGCGCCCACAACGGAGTCGCTGATTCTGGCTTCCGCCACTCCTCACAATGGCCGTGACGATTCGTTTAAGGAGATTCTGCGTCTCTTGGATCCGCTTTCTGTGCTTCCGGACGGCACGATTGATGTGAAGGCCGCGAAGAATCTGATTGTGCGCCGCCACCGTAATTCTCCTGAGGTTGCTTCTGTTGTGGGGGAGAAGTGGGCTAAGCGGAAGGAACCTCAGAATGTTCCGGTGGAAGCCTCTGCGGAGGAGAACGAGGTCGCGCGGCTGATTGCGGACGACTGGATCCGCACCAGTAGGTCGTCCGTGGATCCGTTGTTCCCGTGGACATTGGTGAAGGCGTATCTTTCCTCGCCGCGCGCTTTGCATGAGTCGATTGAGGCGCGCATGCGTCAGAACAAGCAGGGCGAGCAGGATAAGCTTCAGCGTCTTCTGGAAGCTAATGATGCCGTGCGTGCGGAGACCTCGAACAAGTTCTTGGCTCTGCTGAAGTATCTTCAGCAGATTGGCGTGAAGAAGGGGTCTCCGCGCCGTGTGGTGATTTTCTCTGAGCGTGTGGGGACGCTCAAGTGGCTTCAAAAGAACATAACTCAGCACCTCAAGATGCCTGCTAACGCGGTCAAGATCATGCACGGTGGTTTGTCGGACCAGGAGCAGCTTGAGCTGATCGATGAGTTCAAGCGCGCGGACACTCCGTTGCGTGTTTTGATCACCGGCGATGTGGCGTCTGAGGGTGTGAACTTGCACGCTCAGTGTCACCATTTGGTGCACTATGACATTCCCTGGTCGTTGATCCGTATTCAGCAGCGTAACGGTCGTATTGACCGGTACGGGCAGCTGCATGAGCCGGAGATCACGTCGCTTCTGTTGGATCCGGAGGATGCCGATGCGATTGGTGATTTGCGGGTTTTAACGCGTTTGGTTGAACGCGAGTATGAAGCGAATCAGTTGTTGGGTGATGCTGCCCCGTTGATGGGTAAGCACAATCCGAAGGCTGAGGAAGACGAGATCCGTGACGTTTTGCGCAGGGCTCTTGAGTTCGACGACGTGGTTGCCTCGGCCGAGGATATCGCCGCAGACACCGCTGGGACTACTGATGCGGGTGCTGGCGATGGTGCGGACAGCATTTGGGCTCTCTTGGTCTCCGCTGGCGTCGCAACCACGGCGGGCGGCTCGCCTAGTGGCACCGCCGCCACGCCAGCTGCCATCTCGCCAACCGCCACAATCACAACAGCGCCGGCCTCACCGTCGGTGCGCCGCACCACGCGCCGGAGCCTCTATAACGAGGAGATCGGTTACGTGCGGGATGCGTTGAATGAGGCGTATCAGGATAAGGCTCACTTCTCGGTGATAGCCGGCGGTATTGAGTTTGTTGAGCATCAGAATGACATCGTGGAGTTGACTCCGCCGCGGGATCTTCAGCGTCGTTTCGATTACCTTCCGCAGGATTATGTCCAGTACCGCAAGGTCATGGATCGGTTGATGTTGGCGACCACGTTTCAGCGCGGCAACGAGCAGCTGAAGGCAGCGCGTGAGGGTAGTTCGGCGAAGTCGTGGCCGCAGGCGCATTTCTTGGGTCCGTTGCATCCGGTGTCTGAGTGGGCGGCTGACCGCGCGTTGGCCTCGATGGAACAGAACGAGATCCCGGCGGCGCGCGGAAACGTGGATGTCCCGACGTTGCTCTTGATGGGCACGTTGACAAACTCGCGCGGTCAGGTGCTGAGCCGCACGTTCATCACCACCTCGGAGGGCATGTTCGGTTTGGATGCCCCGACGGGTGTTCAGACGGTTGACCTTGAGGTGCATGAGGATGTGTATGCGTGGCTCATGCAGATCGGTTTGATTGGCGCCCCGATCAACGCGGCGCACTCGCAGCAGCTCCCGCAACAGACTGACGCTTTGGTCGCGGAATCCGTGAAGGCGGCGCATTCTCACTTGGCTGCTGTGCGTGAGGCGAATGTTGAGCAGGCACACCGCCGCATTGATGCCTGGAAACAACGCGAGCACGCGTGGGGTGCCGCGAATGTGGGCCAGCAGACGGCGAAGATCAAGAGTACTAAGCGGCTGATTGCGCAGGAGGAGGAGCTGTTGCGTTCGATGGCTCCGGAACGTTCGTTGGTACGTCCACTTGCATTGATTCTCCCTTCCGGAGAGAAGGCGTAACATGGCTGATTTTGATTCGATTATTAACGTTGAAGAATGGATTTCCGATTACTACCTCACCACCGAGGAGAAAGGGAATTCCTTCGATAAGCGTGTGCGTGAAGCGCAGAAGGAATGGCGGGCCACTGATAAGGAGGCAGATGGCGTTTCCCGTTCTCCGCTGTTCCGCTTGACCTCGCGCCGCGAGGCTCTGCAGACGGCCTTCTCTGCGCTTGAAGAGAACGCATCAGTCTCAGCCCTGAATGAGGTCTATGACCTCGTCAGCGAAGCCTTCGGCTACCCGTGCCAGCAGCGGATTGAGCTGACCCGCAACGGCCAGTCCCTGCAGCTCAACGCCGCAACGGACCCAGCTGGCTCGATGATCGTTCTGCGCGCACGGCAGATCGAAGCGATCGAAGACCTCCCCACAGTCGCTGCGCTGGATGCGGAGCCTCAATTAGAGGACAAGCCCCTGGACCTGAGCGCAGCCAAACTCATGGGTGAGCTGTTCCTCGCGGAGCAGGCGCCGGATTTCGTGGTGCTTCTAGCAGGCAACTGGGTTGTGCTTACTGAGCGTGAGTCGTGGCCGTTGGGCCGCTACCTCGCGGTGGACCTCGCGCTCGGCGTGGAACGTAACGACACCAAGGTCGCCGGCGAGCTACATCGTGTGATCGCGATCCTCGCTCACGAACATGTGGCTCGCGGCGCGGACGGCACCACGTGGTGGCTGGACACTCTCGAGGAGGCTCGCGACCATTCGGTCAAGGTCTCTGAGGAGCTTCGCGGCGCGATTAAGGAATCGATCGAGATCATCGGTAACGATGTTCTGCAGCGCCGCCGCGCCCAGGGCGTGACCACGCCGATCCAGGGTAACAAGCTCGCAAATCAGTCGCTGCGGTATCTGTACCGGATTCTGTTCTTGTTGTTCGCGGAGTCCTCACCGGAGCTGCATATTCTGCCGACCGGCGACAACGATTATGACGAAGGCTATGGCCTTTCGCGTTTGCGTGACTTGATCCTCACGGAGCCGGCAACACAACGGGCGCAGAACGGTACGCACCTGTACGAGAGCCTGCAGGTGCTGTTCAACTTGGTGAACCGCGGCCACAACCCTCATGACGATGCGGCACCGGGCCATGACCCGAACGCGACGGAAGTGGGCCTGCAGTTCCGCAATTTGGATGCGGACTTGTTCAAGGCGGAAGCTACGGCGTTCATCGATGAGGTGAGGTTGTCCAACGTTGAATTGCACCGTGTTTTGCAGAATCTGTTGTTGACCAAGGAGAAGCGCGGTAGCGACCGCGGTTTCATCTCGTACGCGACCCTGGGCGTCACGGAGCTGGGACAGGTATATGAGGGCCTGATGTCGTTCCACGGCTTTATTGCGGAGGAGGACCTCACGGAGGTCGCTCCTCGCGGGGACGCCTCGAAGGGCTCGTGGGTGGTGCCGGATGAAGCGGTCGCGTCTTTGCCGGCGGATTCCGTGGTGATGACGGAACGGGAGAGCGAATTCGGTGGTGTTGAGCGGGTTTCACGGCGCCACGCGGCCGGTAGCTTTGTGTACCGACAGTCCTCGCGTGACCGTGAACGCTCGGCTTCGTTCTATACCCCGGCGGTGCTGACCGAGTTCACGGTGGGGCAGGCGATCGAGGAACTCGAGGCGAGCGGCCGGATCTCTCAAGCAGACGACATCCTGAACCTGACCGTGTGCGAGCCCGCGTTGGGTTCCGGGGCGTTCGCGGTTGAGGCCGTGAATCAGCTCGCGGAGCTATACCTCGAGAAGAAGCAACAAGAGTTTGGCCGCGAGGTCCCGGGTGAGGAGCGCACTCAGGAGCTCCAGAAGGTCAAGTCGCACTTGGCTCTGCACCAGGTGTACGGCGTGGACCTCAACAAAACGGCAGTTGAGCTTGCGGAGATCTCCTTGTGGCTGAGCACCATGACCAAGGAACTCAAGGCCCCGTGGTTTGGTTTGCATTTGCGGCAAGGTAACTCGCTCGTGGGTGCCACGCGCGCGACCTTCAGCGCGGACACGGTCACGAAACGTGACTACCTCAACGAAACCCCGATGCACCACCCGGTCAAGGGGCTCGCGGATGCGATCGATGCGCACGGTTCGGATGAAAGCACCACGGGGCGCATCTTCCACTTCCTGGTGCCGAGCAACGGCTGGGGCGCGGCTGCGGATTCGAAGGACGTCAAGAGCCTCGCACCTGACGAGACTAAGGCCCTCAAGGCGTGGCAACGTGGCATCTGTAAGGGGCTCACACGAACCCAGACCAAGCTCGCCGCTCAGATCTCCGCGCAAGCGGAGCGTTTGTGGGAGCTGTCCCTGGTTCGGTTGCGGATTGCCGAAGACCAGGTGCGGCGCGACCTGCACCTCTGGGGACAAGACGAGCAACAAGACGCAACTCGTTCGGAAGTGGTGACCCGCGACCAGGTCGAGAAGGAACTGCTCAAGAACGCCGAAGGCGTGTACCTGCGCCTGCGGACCGCGATGAATGCGTGGAACGCGCTGTGGTACTGGCCGATCACGGCCGTGGGTCTGCTCCCAGACATGGACGAATACCTTGCGACCATGAAGGACCTGCTGGGCGTCCCAAAAGAGGGACGCAAGCCGCGAAACCTCAGCCCGGATCAGCAGCAATTCGGTTTCGACATGTCCTGGAACGAACTCGACTACGTCGAATCCCTGGACCGCGGCCTTTCGGAGCGCTTGCCGTACGCCGAGGTTCTGGAGGCACACCCGTGGCTCGAGAAGGCCAACCAGATTGCCGAGGAACAGGCGTTCTTCCACTGGGACCTGGACTTCGCGACCGTCATGGCTCGCGGAGGCTTCGACTTCCAGGTGGGTAACCCGCCGTGGGTTCGACCTCGCACTGATACCGATGCATTGCTGTCGGAACACGACCCCTGGTTCAGCCTCGCCAAAAACGTGACGCAAAAAGAGAAGCGGGAACGCCGCGAGCTCCTGACGAGTAGCGAAGCGGTACGCGAGACGTTGTCGAAGGGACTCTCGGATGCCGTGGTGACCTCGGCTGTTCTGGGAGACACGACTCGATTCCCGCACCTGTCGAAACAACAGCCGGATCTGTACCGCGGGTTCATGGAGCGCACATGGGCCAATATGGCCGAAGGCGGAATCGTTTCGCTGATTCACCCCGAATCCCACTTCACCGAAGTCAATGCGGCGCCGTTGCGGGCGGGTGCCTATCGCCGTTTGCGGAGACACTGGCAGTTCATCAACGAGCTCATGCTCTTCGATATTGACCACCATGTGCAGTATGGGATTCACGTTTACGGTGATCGCTGGGAGAAGCCGTCCTTCGAGTCCGCGTCTTCGCTGTATCACCCCAAGACCGTGGTGGACTCCTACCACCACGATGGTACGGGTGAACTTCCGGGCTTTAAGGACGGCAACTATAACTGGGATGTGCGGCCGCACCACGACCGCATCATCACGGTGGACGAGCACATGCTCGAGGTCTGGAATTCGATCATCGAGGAACCGGGAACCCCGCTCATCGAGACCCGTACCGTGTATTCGGTGAACTCTGAGGCCGCGAAGGTGCTCGAGAAGCTCGCGGCGGCCCCGCGCATCAAGTCCTTGGGGTTGCAGTTTTCACGTGGCTGGGATGAAAGCATCGATAAGAAAAAGGGGTATTTCGATACTTCTTGGCAGCGTCCGGAGTCTTGGGACGACGTGATCTTGAAGGGGCCGCACCTGGGTGTCTCGGCCCCGATGATTAAGCAGCCCAACCCCACTATGAAAGGTAATTGGGACTGGTCCGATATCGACCTCGAGGCCATGCCGGTGAACTTCATCCCAGCAACTCCGTACTTCCCCGACAAGAGCGTCGACACGTACGCGGACGATTACGGTTTCTGGGAGAGTCCGTCCGGTCCCGTGCGCGTCAAGGACCAGTACCGTGTCGCCTGGCGCCGGATGGCCGCCACAACCGGGTTCAGGACTCTATACCCAGCGCTCATCCCTCCTGGCGCGACGCACATTGATGGGGTCAACACCGCTGGCCGCCCAGAGGACGTTAAGGCTGTACTCTTGGCAGCCGCGACAATGTCTACGATATTGTCCGACTTTTTCGTTCGTGCGTCAGGCATGGGGCACCTTGATCGAGCTATCATCGATCAACTCGCAAGGCCAGTGAACACTTACCTTGAGCGCATGATGTGCTCTCATTGGCTCCGGCTCAATTGTCTGACCGAGGCGTATTCCGAGATCTGGGAAGAGGTCACGGGTACCCCGTGGACCCCGGTGGTTCCTTTGCGGAACGCGCATGACCGTTGGTCCGCGCAGAACGAGATCGACGCGATGGTCGCGCTCTCGCTCGGAGTTACTCTCGATGAGTTGCTCATGATCTACCGGACCCAGTTCCCGGTCATGCGCCGCTACGACGAAACCGACCTCTACGACGCGAACGGCCGCAAGGTTCCGAAAGACATCCTCGATCTCGAGAAAAAACTCAAAGACGGGGAGAGCCTCAGCATCGAAGAGCGTACGTGGGTGCACCCGCAGTCCAAGGCCGAGTACGTCTTCGAGTACCCGTTCGCGTCACTCGACCGCGAAGCCGACCTGCGCAGAGCATACGAAAACTATGCTGAGAAGCTAGGAAGCCACTAACCGGGAGCAGCAGAAGGAGCCGAGAGCGATGTCTAGCCTCATCCCTACCCACGCCTCCGCGCAGATCACCGAAGGTTTGGCCGAATACCTCACCACAACCTTCGCACTCTCAGAAGACCTCACAGCCCAACAGCTGCGAGACTTCCTCATGGACCCCGAAAACGGGATGTTCTACGGCCCCTACGTACGAACCCGGCTACCGTACGCCCCCGCACAAAACTGGGCGGGGGTACTCGGTTGGCTCCCCGAGTATTTTCAGCCCTACCACCACCAGGCCGAAGCGTTTCGTCGGCTCAGCTCGCTCGACCCCAACACGGGCGAGCCGCGCCGCCCCGAGCCCACACTCGTCGTGACCGGTACCGGCTCCGGTAAGACCGAATCCTTCCTGTACCCGATTCTGGACCACTGCCGCCGGGCCAGGACTTCCGGCATGAGCGGCCCCGGAGTCAAAACTCCAGGCATCAAAGCCTCAGGCATCAAGGCGCTCATCATGTACCCGATGAACGCGCTCGCCGCCGACCAAGAGAGGCGTCTCGCGCAGTTGCTGAGCGAAGAAGCCGCGCTCGCGGGCGTGACCGCTGGGCTCTACACGGGCGAGGTCTCATCCGGTGGGCGCCGCACCGTATCCGAGAACGGACTCATCACGGACCGCTCGGTCATCCGCGACACCCCGCCGGACATCCTGCTGACCAACTACAAAATGCTGGACCAGCTCTTGCTGCGCCCCGAGGATGCCCCGCTGTGGGAGAAATCCGCGGAGTCCCTCCAGTACCTCGTGCTCGACGAGTTCCACAGCTATGACGCCGCCCAAGGAACCGACGTCGCGATGCTCTTACGCCGTCTGGGCCTCAAACTCAAACAGCACCAGCCAGAAGGTTTCCTGAGCGCGGAGGAATCCGCGCGGCCGCTCGGCCGGGTGACCCCGGTGGCGACCTCGGCGACCCTCGGCGGTAAAGACGCCGGTTCCGAGGGGTCATCAGCCGGGCGCTCATCCGGACGCTCGGACATGCTGGACTTCGCCTACACCGTGTTCGGTGAACGCCTGAGCCAGGACGCGATCGTGGGTGAAACCATCCTCGACGTTCAAGACTGGCAAGCCACTATCCCACACCTCACCAAGCACACGGTCCCGGTATCTCCGGCACCCGAGCGGGAAACGATCGAAGAGATCGTCAACGACGTCCGCGCCTCGACGGAGGCCGGCACGCCGTATGCGGACGCCGTGCACCACACCATCGCCGCCAAGCTCTGGGCACCAGCCCTAGGCACACACGCCATCCCGAGCACTGAGGAGAGCATTGCCGCGATGGCCGGTAACGGTCTCGTGGCCAAGATCCTCGAAGCGGCAGCCACGCCCATCCCTCTGGACAACCCAGAGCACGGAGCTCCCGGCAGCCCGGACCTCGTCATAACCCCGCTCGTCGAACGGGTCTTCACCCACGAAGAATTGCGCGGACACCGCGAGCTGTACCTCGAGTTCCTCGCGATCCTGGTCTCTGAAATCGCGTACCTGCGTGCCGCGTTCGGCGCCGAACACGGCTGGAACGGCAAGAAAATCCCCGGGGTTGAAACGCATCTATGGGTCCGTGAAATCTCCCGTATCGACCGCGCAGTCGGCTCGCTCGACGCAATCGACGAAAACGCGAGCGAGAACCTCGGCGGTGCACCCCGCGCCTCCCGCGTATTCCGTTGGTCTGATGACGGCGTCGTGGGGCCCTCGACCCGTACCGACTCCAGTGTGGGTGCTCGTGGGTGGCTTCCCGCTATCTACTGCCGCCGTTGCGGACGCTCCGGCTGGATGTTCGCTGCTCAGCCCGGCGGGGACAGCTACGAAATCCGGGCCCAAGAGATCCGTAAAATCTCCATCAGCTCGAAAAAGCTGCAGCGCCCGCTCATCGACGCGACGAGCGAGGTCGCGTTCGGGGAGCTCCGCAGTGAGGACGCAGCATCCCGCGTCAAGTGGCTCAACCTCGACCTGCCCGGCCTGCTTGACGAACAGCCGGAAACCGAGGCCCTCGAAGAATCCCCGGTAGCGCCCGTGCTCGTTTATGCGGGCGAGGATGTCGAGGAACGCGCCGAGAAAGAACAGTGCCCGTCCTGCGGAGAAGATGACGCGATTCGCTACCTCGGCTCCTCCGTTGCAACCCTGCTGTCTGTGACGCTCAGCAACCTCTACGGCATGGACGAACTCGACGCCGCAGAGAAGAAGACCCTGGTCTTTACCGACTCGGTTCAGGACGCCGCACACCGTGCGGGCTTCGTGCAAAACCGTGCCCGTGCCTTTGCGCTGCGCTCCCGCATGTGGCGGGCGGTCGTGAGCCTCGCTGAAGACCGCGAAGGATACGGTTCACCGGTTCCGCTGAGCCTCCTGAGCGATCGCATCATCGAGCATGCGAAGCAAGAAACTGGCGAGGCCGCACAAGACCGCGCGCTCTTCGAGCTGCTCCCGTCCAACCTCAAAAACTCGCCCCGCTACAGTGCCGTGTGGGATGCGAAAGCTCCTGCGAAAGAACGCCAAAAGGCCCGCGCCAACCTGCGCGAACGGATCAATTTTGACCTCGCCTTCCACTTCGGTGACCGCGTGGACCTTCCGCGTTCCCTCGTTAATACCGGAACCCTCACGGTTGGCGTGGACGTCGATAACGATGTGCTGCTCGAAGCCGCGAAGAACGCCTCCCAAGGGCTCATCGAAAGCCCAGCAACAGACCAAGAACTGCTCGCGTGGGCCCGCGGAACCATCGAATACATGCGCATCAGCGGAGGCGTGGACCACGTCTGGCTCAAAGAGTACCTGCGGGAAGACTGCAACCCGTGGCAGCTCAACCGCCGCGAAGCGCGCAGCAAAGGTGTGCCCGGTTTCCCGCCAGGGGGCTCACCCAAGTTCCCTCGCACAGGCCGGGCGCTGAAAGGCGCGAAAGCTAAAAGCAGCAACAGTGCCACGATGTCCGTCAGCGCGCAACAAGGCTGGTATGCGCGCTGGACCAAACACATGCTCAGCACATCCGTGGCCAGCAGATTCGACGCCGCGAACCACGCGACCGCGCTGTTCCAGCAGCTCGAATACGCCGAAGTCCTCAGGTCGTATCCCACCGCGAGCGGTGGGCGAGTCTACGCGCTTTCTCCCGCGAAAATCGTGCTCCAAGAAGAAGAACATGCACGCGTTCTCGAATGCCCTATATGCCGGCTGCGTGTAGGGCTCAACGCGCACGGCCGCGCCGCAATGAACCAAGCACGGTGCTTCACGCTCTCCTGCACGGGGCGCTTTACCGAAGTCCCGGTAGAGGACAACTACTACAAGCACCTCTACCGCTCTAAGAACACCCGCACGATCGTCTCTGCGGAACACACCGGGCTCATCGACACCAAGCTGCGAAAGCAGATCGAAGACCAATTCAAGCTGCCCGCATCACAACAACCAGCCGACGCCCCTAACGTGCTCGTGGCAACCCCGACACTGGAGATGGGTATCGACATCGGCGACCTTTCCACAGTCATGCTCTCCTCGATGCCGGCAACCGTCGCCAGCTATGTGCAGCGCGTGGGTCGAGCTGGCCGCTTGTCTGGTAACTCGCTCATCATTGCGCTCGTGCGAGGCCGTGGGCGTGCACTCACCAAGCTCGAACATCCGTTGGAAACCATCGCGGGCGCTGTGACCGCGCCAGCCGCGTACCTCTCAGCGCGAGACATCATCCACCGCCAATTCCTGGCCTACCTCCTAGACACGAGTGACGTGCTGAGCCAGACGCCTGACCTGAATGACGCCCGCGGGGTCTTCAGCTCAACCGACGGGCCATCGCTGCTGGACGCGATCGAAGAATCCGCGGCCGGTGGCCTCGAGGACACGGTTGCTGAATTCTCCGCGACTATCGCAGAGCACACCACCCCGGAAGTTTTGGAAGAACTATCCGACTGGGCAGGCGCGTCCGGCCGGCTCATCGCCGACATTCAAAATGCTCGCCAACGCTGGGTAGACACCTACCACTCGCTACTGAAACGCCAACAAACCCTGGAACACCGGCACGAGGAAATCGAAAGCCACACCCGGCGCCGCCTCGACCAAGAAGGCCTCAACTCGGCAGGGAACAGTGTGGCAGCGGGGGACGCCGCGGCAGAGTCCGGCTCAGCGGACAACAACAGCGAGCGGATCTCGCGAGCTGACCTCGTCAGGAAGGGACTCATCTCCGAGGAGCTTCTCAACGAAAGCGACGCGAACCGGGCTGCCCTCATCTTTGTGCGAAACCAACTCAAGAAGCACACCCAAGAGTATTGGATCGGTGCGCTCGAACGCTACGGGCTACTCCCGAACTTCACCCTTCTGGATGACACCGTCGCGTTCGACCTTTCGGTCCGCAGCTTCAGCGAAGAAAAGCAAGCTTTCGAATCCCAGACCTACAACGTCAACCGCGGAATCTCCTCCGCGCTGACCGAGCTTGCGCCCGGAAACACCTTCTACTTCCAAGGGGTCGGAGCCAGAATCGACTCAGTCGAAATGGGTGAACACCATTCCGCGCTCACGCAATGGCGGCTGTGCCCTGAGTGCTCCTACTCCGAACCCACCGGCGCCGTCCTCTCATCAGAACCAGAGGCCGTGGTGCCGGCACCAGCGGCCGGGGCATGCCCATCGTGCGGAAGCCTCGAGTTCGCGGACCGAGACCAACTCGTGGACGTCGTCGAAATGACTAAGGTCTACGCAACCGTAGACGCCAACAGGTCAGCCATCAGCGACACCCACGACGACCGCACCTCCGCGCGGTTCTCAACCCAACTCAGCTTCAACGTCCCCGAAGGCGGCAGGGGACAAGCCTGGTACCTCACCGGAACCGGCTTCGGCATGGAATACCTCCAACACGTGGACATGCGGTGGCTCAACCTCGGCCGAGTCGGCGGCGGACCACGCCGAATGTTCGCCCACAAGGAACGGGAAGTCTCACTCTTCAGAGTCTGTGAAGCGTGCGGCCACATCGACAGCCTCGTTGGCGGCAACCACTGGTACGACCACGCCGCATGGTGCAAACACCGCCACGCAACCGAAGAGCACTCCATCAACTTTGCGCTCGGCCGCAGCCTCGGAAGCCAAGGCGTGCTCATCCACCTGCCGGCGATGTTCGGGGTCATGGAATCCACGACCCTGCCATCGCTCATCGCCGCCCTCAAACTCGGGTTCAAGGAATACCTGGGCGGAAATCCGGACCACCTGGACGTCGAACCAGTGCGTGTGGAATCAGACGGCATCCCTACCGACATGCTGCTAGTCCACGACACCATCCCCGGTGGAACCGGCTATCTCGCCCAATTCACCCGGCCCGAGCACGTACGCCAACTTTTCGAAGTCACGTATCAGCGTCTCACCACTTGCCACTGCCGCGACGAAGAACGGCTAGCATGCCCATCGTGCCTCCTGCCTTTCGCCCGCAGCGGCGAAATCCAATACACCTCCCGCAGCGCGGCCGTGGCAGTGATCGGCAAGATCCTCGCCGACGAACTCCACATCCCAGCAGACACCAACCCGCTGGAACACGCGTGGGACGCCACCAACATCACCACCCGCAAACCGGAGCAAACCCACCAATCCAAGCTCGAACTCCGGTTCATCGAACAACTGCGTGAGGACCTCCAGAAAGCCGGGGCGAATGTCCACGCCGTGATGAACGGCAACTACGCCAACTGGACCATCACCTTCCCGTCCTCACCACACGTGTGGACCATGAAGGAACAAGTCAACCTCGGCCGCACCATCCCCGACGTCGTTTTCAGCACCCCAGACCCCGAGGTGCGGGACATCGCTGTCTACCTCGACGGAGCCGCGTTCCACGCAAGCGAAATCCACAACCGCGTAGCAGACGACTTCCGCAAACGCAACGAACTCCACGCCGACGGCTACCTGCCGTGGACGCTCACGTGGGAAGACCTCGAAACACGCCAAGCTGTAGCCCGCGGCGAAAGCCTGGACCCGCCGATTTGGGGGCAACCTGACTATCACGGGCTCTTTGCCATGCAAACGGGGCTTGCAGCGAGCTTCGTAGAACAGGTTGGACACGATTCATTCACATTGCTCTTAGCAATTCTGCAGGACCCCACAGCAGCATGGGACCAACTAACTAACATGGCATTCTTCGAAGCTGTCTTTGACGAATCAGTCCCCGGCGGAACGATCGAAAAGACCCACCTGCATGCAGTGACGATGACCTACCTCCAAAAGGAGCGGAAGGTATCGTTCGATGCAGCAAACGTGGCCAACGCACTGGATGCATGGCGGTTGTTTGTCGGATTCGTGAACCTAACGTATCTGCGCCGCAGCGGAATCAAGGTTGAGGTTCTCGACCCTGCCGCTGGGGAAACGCCGCGCGACGAAAGTGTGGAGCTGGGCGCCGTGGCGGCTGCTGTGGAGGAGCCAGCTGCGGCATCGGAGGCCTGGGTTGCCGTGCTCGAGGAATACGAGGGCGAAGACGACGTCCTCACCGCACTCAACCTCATGCTGAACGCCGGGCTGCCAGGACCAGATGAGAACAGCATCGGCGATGAAATCAACGGGATCCCCGTGGTCGCCGCGTGGCCGGGCATGGAGGGGCCGGGCATGGACAAGCCAGACAAGATCGTGTTGCTGTTCCCGGACGGTGAGCCCGAAGATGCCGAGGAGCTCACCCGGGCCGGATACACCGTCTACATCGCCGACTTTGAGACCCTTCCACCCGAACTAGCTGAAGCGTTGAGCTAGAACCGAGACTGGAGAGAACGAACATGAGCACATCGGTCAGCTTCTACCGAAAAGTTGAAGACCGCTACGGCCTCGGGAAAAAGATCTTCGAGTTCTTCAACAAACTCGTCGATAACCCAGACAGCCCCGGGCTCAACCTTGAGCACATCGCCAATGCCCCCGACCGTCGCGTACGCACCGCCCGCGTCGACGGTAAATACCGTGCCGTGCTTTTTGAACTCAGCACAGGGACCGAGCGGCAATTCGTCGTGGTGGACATCCTCAACCACGACGACGCCTACGATCTCGCGACCTCTAAATCGCTTTCCGTCAACCCGGTCACAGGCGTGACTGAACTCGTGGAATCCACCGCGAGCACCGCGCAGGGAGCGGGGTCCGCGACGTCGGAGAGCGAACTGGATTCACGTGCAAAACAGCTCGCCGCGCAGATGGTGGCCGAGCAACAAGCCAGCGCTGAATCGGAGGCATCGGTTGCCCGGGGTGCGGCCTCGGCTGCGCCGCGGCCTATCGAGGACCTGCAGAACCGCGGAATCGGCGTTGAGCAGTTGAAGAACGAACTCGGCATGTCCGCACCAACCGTGGCCGTGTTGGCGAACGCATCCGCATGGGACGCCATTGCCGGTCAGCTGACGAACGCGCCCGCGTGGGAAGCCGATGTTGTGGTTGGGCTTGAAGCCGGCATGAGCATCGAAGAGATCCGCGAAGACCTCGGCCTCAACACCCTCGAAACCGGAGCAGACACCAAATCCGATGAAGCCCTCATCGCCGGCCTCAACACACCTGCCGCACGCATGGACTTCGTGGTGGACGCCGGGGAAGAAGAACTCACCGAAATCATCGAAACCGGGTCCTTCTCCGAATGGCGGCTCTTCCTCCACCCAAGCCAGCGTGCCGCAGTCACCCGAAACCACTCGGGTGCCGCCCGCATCACCGGCGGTGCAGGCACGGGTAAGACGGTCGTCGTGGTCCACAGGACCAAACACCTGCTCAAGACTGACCCTGGGTCCCGCGTGTTCCTCACGACCTACACGCGCGAGCTCGCGGACTCCCTCAAAGCCCAGATCGCTGAACTGTGGCCCGCGTACCCGGAAGCGAAAACAGCAGGCCACCCTGGACTGTGGATCTCCGGCGTTGACGCCCTCGTGCACAGCGTGCTGCGCGAGGCCACACGTACGGAACTGAGGGAAGCCCTCAAAGCCAGCCTCGGCATCGACGGCGACTTCACACCCGCCGGCCTAGACCAAAACCGTGACGAGAAAAACTTCTGGCAAGAAGCAGCCGAGCTCAAGGGGCAAGACCTGCCGCACGAAAAATCGAACGCCGCGTTCCTATCGCAGGAATACTCGACCATCATTCTCACCCACGGCATCACCAACGAAACCGAGTACCTCCGAGTGCGTCGGACCGGCCGAGGCACCCCGCTGACTCGACGTGAACGTAAAGCCGTGTGGGCCATCGTTGAGATGTTCCAAGCCAAGTGCGCCGTCGCGGAACGGCTTACCTGGGCGGCATGCGCGGTAGTGGCCGCACACATCATCACCAGCAGGGGAGAGGAAGGCCTTTTCGATCACGTGCTGATCGACGAGGCGCAGGACTTCCACGCGGGGCACTGGAAGTTCCTGCGTGCCGTGGCCAAGAAGGGGCCGAACGACCTGTTCATCGCAGAAGACCCGCACCAGCGGATCTATGGGCAGCGCCTGGTTCTGCGGAACTACGGGATCGAGACCCGCGGCCGGGCAACCACCAAACTCAAAGTCAATTACCGAACCACCGCACAAACATTGGGGTATGCGACCTCGATCTTGGAGGGCGTGGAGTGGATTGACTCGGAAGAGGACGTCGATACCCTGACCGGCTACCGGTCCGTCCGACAAGGACCGGCGCCGAAGTTCATGAGTTCGACGTCCAAGGCGGAGGAAGCAGAGAAGCTCGCCGAACAGATTAAGGCCTGGATTAGCGAGCGCGAGGACTCCGACGAAGAGAACCTCTCCATCGGTGTTCTGACGCGTACCAACCCGCGGCGCAACGAGATCGCGGCGCAGCTGGGTGACCTCGGGTTGGCGGTGAGCTCGACCCGGAAGACCACTGCCGCACGGCCGATCGCGGTAATGACCATGCACAACGCGAAGGGCCTCGAATTCACCCACGTAGTGCTGCTGGACGTCAACAAGGATTCCCTGCCGCAGCGCTACATTCTGCGCGGTCTCGGGGAATCCGAAACCAACGATGCGCTCCAGCGTGAACGCGCCCTGCTGTACGTGGCGGCCTCGCGAGCCCGCGACGAACTGCTCGTGAGCGTGCTCGGGGAACCATCCGAACTGCTGCCAGCTTAGAAAGTGCTGCCGGCGCACGAGCTGTTGCCGGCGCAGATACCGAAGCGGGGGTTGTCGCGACTCATCGCGACAACCCCCGCTCGTGTGTTTAGTCAGCTGCGTTGGACATACAGCCTCGTGGCTGTGGCTTATGCGAGCATGAAGCCCCACACCAGAACGGAAATCGTGTAGATGATTCCGAGCACCACGAGGATCAACACCAGGTAGCCCATCACATCGCGCAGCTTCAGCCCAGAAATAGCGAGCGCGGGCAGGATCCAGAACGGCTGGATCATGTTGGTCCACTGGTCACCAATCTGAATAGCCATCGCTGTGGCCGCCTGGTCCGCGCCCAGCGCGGTCGCAGCTTCCGCCATCACCGGTCCTTGCACGGCGAACTGGCCGCCGCCCGAAGGCATGAAGATGTTCAAGAAACCAGCGGAAATGAATGACCAGAACGGCAAGGACTCCGCGGTCGCGAACGCACCGAACGCATCCGCGACAGCGACAGCCAAACCAGTCGCGCTCAAAATAGCCATGATGCCCGCATAGAACGGGTACTGGACGATGAGGCCAGTAACAATCTTGACGCCATCATTCACGGCCGTGAGGAAAGCCGATGGGCGCGTGAACAACAGGACAGCGAGGAACAGCAGCATGAAGTTCACCATGTCCAGATTCAACGCTCCACCCTTGAGGAAGTAGCGGGCCGCGAACACCATCGCGATCAACCCGAAACCAATCCCAACCACCCGGGAATTATTCAACCGGCTAGCAATAGTTGGGGCATCATCCTGCGCAGGCTTCGCCACTACCGTGCCGTAAGCGGCCCGGTCAATCTCACGAACCTTCGCCGGGTCCGTGGGATGCAACAGCATGTTGAACAGCGGCAAAATAACGAGCGTCGCCAACGTTGTCAGCAACATCTGCGGGGTGAAAACCGTCTCCGACAACGGGATGACACCCACTTGTTTCTCCATAAAGCTGCCGGGCGTAGCCAACAGCAGCGGGACTGGAGCCGAAATCCCAAAACCAAAAACAGCAAATCCCGAATAGCCCGCGGCAATAGCGAGCGGATAATGCAAGCCCTTAACGTTCATCGCGAGCTTTTGCGCAACGATGCCGCCCATCACCAGGCCGAAGCCCCAATTCAGCCAAGAACCAACGCCAGCAACCACAGTTGCCGTGACGATAGCGACGCGCGGCGAATAAATCTTAGAAGCCAAGCTATCCAGGAAGCGATCCACCGGTGGTGTCTTCGCGAGCACATAACCCGACAACAGCACCAAAGTCATCTGCATTGAGAAGGCCAACAGGTCCCATAAACCTGCGCCCCAGTAATCGACAACCTTGAGTGGGCTGGTGCCGCGAACTATGACCGCTAAAGCCATCGTTGCGACCGTCAAGAATATTGCTATGACGAACGGATCCGGTAAATATCGATCCATCAGATTCGAGAAGAACTGGACCGCCGCTTCAAGCGGCCCGCGCCTCTTCCGTCTGGCCTCTATTTGACTGGTCTGTATTTGGTTGGTCTTCAGTTGTGTGGATTCTGTTCGTGTTTGTGTTTCCGTTTGTGCGGAGTGTGTCTGCGTTGTCTGCAAGCCATCTTCCTCCGGTTCGGCTTGCTTCTCACGCTTCCGCTTTAGGGTTAGAACCCCATTTTTCATCATTCCCCCTAAGGGCTCGTTGAGTGTTCGTTTTTACACACTTTCAACGCCGCGCGGCATCGCGTTAACGCCCGGCGAAGAAGACCCCTTTCCGTAGCTGCAAACTGGTATGCCGCGGACGTTGAGAAAGAGCGTATTCGCTGTGGGAGAGTGAAATAAGGAACATGACGAAATGCAACGCGCCCCCCGGTCTGCTTGCGCAACGCCGCTACGCGGAACGTCCATTATCGGAGGGCCTGTTCGGAGATATCTGTCCGCGGAACGTCACCCATTGTTTCCCTGCGAATGTTTCAATGGGTTCATGAGCGAGAAACTGTTTGAACACGAATCCGAAGAGTCCATGACCCGCGAGGAAGCTGCCGCCCGCCTACGCGAGCTCGCCGATGCGCTTGAACGTCAAAACAAAGTGCGCGTCCAGTCCGGCGAAACCGACGTCATCGTCGACGTACCGGACCACGTCGGCTACGAATCCGAAATCGAAGTCAAACAGGGCGGAAAGTCGGAGATCGAAGTCAAGATCTTCTGGAAGTAGGGCAGCCGGGCCGCCCCTCCTAAACGACAGCTCCGCCTGTAAAACACCCCTAAACACAACGATGCCGCCGGGCACTGGACATGCCAGTGCCCGGCGGCATCACGCTTGTCAGCGGCCCTTACGGATGCAACTGAAACCGCAGTTATGAACGCAGGGGGCGCATCGCGCCTTCAACCCGCTGTAGCTCTTCAAGCATCGCCTTCGCGGCGGCCTCATGATCCTCGGTGGCAACGAACTCGCCGTCCTCGAGGTGCTTCGCGAAACCATGCAACGCGACCTGCTCCGTGATTGGGTGCAGCTTGAGCGTGGACGCGATCGGCTTCAGTGCCTGCACCGCACGCATACCACCCGATGCACCGCCGTAGCTGACGAATCCGAGCGGCTTATAGTTCCACTCGGCCCACAAATAATCCAGTGCGTTCTTGATCGACGCCGGGAAGCCAAAGTTGTATTCCGGCAGTACAAACACGAACGCATCCGAACCATCCACGAGCTCCGACCACTTCTTGGTGTGCTCATGCTGATAATCCCGCAGCCGTGGATGCTTCGGTTCATCCATCAACGGCAAGTTGATCTCCGCGAGGTCAGCCACCTGAACCTCGAACCCGCCATGCTCACGGGCAACCTTCTCAAACCACTGCCCAATAGGCAGGCCTGCACGGCCCGGCCGGGTGCTAGCAATCACGATGGTTAACGTCGGCTTAGCCACGAAACGTCCTCCGAAAGTCGATACGAAAACTCCCCACAACATCCTAAACAGGAGGTGCCGTGTCTGTTTAGTAACGCGTAGAGCGGAGGCTTCGGTTACCGTTTTGTTTTACTGAGAAGTGCGCAAGGAGGGGCGTAGTGCCTCATGTCAAGTTGATCGCGT
>NZ_KV788995.1:0-803 GCF_001807395.1 Arthrobacter sp. HMSC06H05
CTTCAACGTATCCCCGCACCAGTGATCGCTGTCATCGATGGAGGACAAGGAGCCGCCAGCGCTATCAAGAAATACTGGCCTGCCACCGTGATCCAACGCTGCCTGGTGCATGCACAACGAGTTGTACGACGCTACACCACCTCACACCCGCGTACCGATGCGGGCAAAGCGATCTACCAACTAGCACGGAACCTGACCCGGATCACCACCCTGGATGAAGCAGCCACCTGGGCGAGGCAACTCCATGAATACGGCACCTTCTACCGGGGCTGGATCAACCAGAAAACCTTCACCACAGACCCAATCACCCAACAACGCCACTGGGCCTGGACACACCCGAACACCCGTAAGGCCTACAACAGCCTGCTACACCTATGGCGTAACAACCTCCTGTTCACCTACCTCAACCCACCGACCGAACTACAGCACCGGCACCGCATCAAATCCACCACCAACAGCCTTGAAGGCGCGATCAACGCCGAACTGAAACTGCTCACCCGCACCCACCGCGGCAGAGCCGGAGAACACCAACGAAAAATGCTGGAATGGTGGCTCTACCAGAAAACAGAACTGCCTGACGATCCAACAGAAATCGCCAGGCAGTCCAACTGGGGCCAAAACCAACTCGCCAAAGTACCAGCCCTGACCCACAACAAGAACCAAGCCGACCACCAAACAGGACGACCAGCCCTCTACGACAACGCTATCGACACCACCTACACACACTCAATCGGCATCCAAAAAGGCCACACCTAACCCCCGCAACACACCCAAACCAGACACACATTTTGACCCTTAACCCA
>NZ_KV788996.1:0-3547 GCF_001807395.1 Arthrobacter sp. HMSC06H05
ATGCGAAACGATCGCGGCCGCCGCTTGATCTTGAAGCGCCCTGGGTTTAGTGGAGACTCAGCTCATTTGATTTCTACCAGTTCTTTGGCGCTGGTAACCCCAGCATAGAACTTTTCTTCATGCTCGAGCGGAGGCACATCCCCGAGGTAGCCGTGCAGCCGCTGCGTGTTGTGCCAGTGCACCCATCCCAATGTCGCGAGTTCGAGATCATCGATCGTTTTCCACGGCCCCGACTTCGCTGGCCCGCGCACCAACTCGGCCTTGTAGTAGCCGTTCACCGTCTCAGCGAGAGCATTGTCATAGCTGTCGCCAACGGTCCCGATCGCGGGCGTCGCCCCGATCTCGGCAAGACCCTCACCGTAACGAATGGACGTGAATTGACTACCCGCATCGCTATGGCAGCGCAGGTCTGGGAGGTGCCTGCCGCGTGACCAGCGGGCCATCTCGATCGCGTCGAGCACCGTCTCGGTCTTCATGCTCGATGCACATCGCCAGCCCACAATCATGCGGCTGAACGCGTCGATGATGAAGCAGACGTAAGCGACGCCCTGCCAGGTGGGCACGAACGTCAGATCTGTCACCCACAACTGGTTTGGCGCATACGTGTCTGCTCGTCGGTCGTCACCCCAGCTTTCACACCGTCATCGATGTCAGCTTGACGCACCCAGGAGCGCACTGACTCGACACCATAACCGAGTTACTCAGCCACCCGCGAGGTCGTTCCTTGGCCCGTACCGAGCTCGGCGCGGAGCGTTCGCACCATCCGGACCGCCGCAGCCTTCTCCTCAGTGGAATAGCGGCGTCCCTTGTTCATGTGTTGGACCATGGCTCCATTCTCGTTCCATAACTCTGGAGCCTCCACCAAACCCAGGGCGCTTCACTTTACGGCCTCACTGCAAATCCCCTAAAGAAGAGACCGCTACTGAGCTTTGCCGGATCGTCATCCAGCACGACCCGCCCCACTTCTTCGCCGGTGGACCGGTCATAACGCAAAATTCTGTACGGAGAACCATCATTATTATCTGCCATGACGACAACCTCAGTATCAGTGAAGATCGCCACGGATGAAGCGGAATTATCGCTATATCCTTCAACGCTAAATTTGCGTTCCGTATGTCCCGTCTTGATGTCCGTGGACATGATCGAATCCTTAACCCCGTACCACTCAAGCTTTCCGTCCTTCAGCGACTGACGGGTTACATGAGGAAAGCCTGTACCATCTTCACTGATGAAAGGCTCGGTCGCTTCATCTGAGCTCAGGGCCTTGCTCTCATACTTACCGGTCTTGGTGTCCCAAATCGATAAAACGGGCTTAGCAGCAACATCCAATCCACCTCGTCTCTCGTCAGAGATGTAGTAGATCTTTCCATTAAGGCATGGCGCATCATTGAGTACCGCGCCCTCTCTAGCCTGAGTACTGCTGCCGACAACTTTCTCCTTGCCATCGTTCGTGCCAGTTAATTGGCTGAGAACCATGGGCTCTGTATCAGGATCACCCGTCTTCGAATATGGACCGGTAGCCAAACCTATCCCGAAGACCTCCCCCTCGCACTGAGCAGCAATGAAATAGCTACCTTCAACTTCGGCTAGAGAGCTTCCGGAACTGGTGGTGGTCACAACCTGAGTCGTATACCCGACGTCGCTGAAGCCCAGATTATAAAGTCCCACTACAGTATCCGGCGTGGTGGCAAGCATGGCGTATTGGCTGTCCGTTTTTGCATTCTCAAAACTCTTCATGCCGTTACCATCAAGTAAATAGTCGGTCTTCATATCACTGAAGAATAACCCCTTCTCAGTCCACGCCATCGAGCACATGTCCATGCCCCAGGTCTGCACTTCTGAAAAAGCACCATCGTCGTTTACCAGCAAAACCTTTCCGTCTTGGCTTTTCCCATCCATGTCACGGCTCTGAGCACTGAAGCACAGTGCGTACGCGGCCTCGCCTAGAGCCTCGGTTTTTTGGGATGAGGGATCAGCTGGTGAACAGCTAACCAGGGTAAAAACAGTGGCCGACACTGCCGCTGCGGTGATGATACGACGTCCGTGAATCATGAGTGTTCCATTCTGATACAGAGTTTGGGCCGGCCCAAATACTAGTTTTCCAGTACGTTTAGAGGGTCTTGTACGTCACTGTCTTTGAGGAATCCTTAATGTTGTAAGGATAAACGCCCAAACCTCCGTTGCCGTCCAGATCAATCCCCGTCGCCGCCTTGTAGGCCGCCCACACCAACTGCGAACAATTCATCTTCGAACCGGTCGTCGACTTGTTCACGGCAAAATTGAAGTTATATCCCTTGCCGCGCAATTTGTTAAAGGCATAGTTAGCAGCCTTACCTCTATTGGTCGATGTAGTCCTAACGTACTGCTTCACCGCGCCCTTGCCTACCTTCACCTCCTTGGCTGCGATCGATCGGCTCTTCTTTCCGGTCCCGGGAGCTTCCACGATGGTTGCGGTTGAGTAGTAAATGCCTGTGTGGCCATGCTGAACGAAAAACGTCGAAGCAGGAGAGACGAAAATATCACCCTTACGCTTCGCAGGACCCAAGGTAACGGTACCGCTGCCCCCGCTACTGCTGCGGGCCGAAGCAACACTTCGATTAGCCAGAGAATCGACCGATTTCGCTTCCCGCACCGAAGCCTTACTCTCGGACAAAGCCCGATTAACGGCTTCGTCCAAACTGATTCCTTCATCCTGTGCGAACTTACCCAGCGAATCTCTCAGCTCGGTGACCGAGGTTCCAGGATTGAGACTTGCCAGCTCATTCAAAGAACCGTTTCCCGTATCAGCCAACGCCGGCATAGCCGAACCAATGACCAGCATGCTCGAAGCGGCGATTCCCGCGAACATATGACGTTTTTCAAAACACAACCCCTAGCACGTAGCAGTAATGATCCAAGTAACCCGTCAAACATGAACATAAAGAAGCACAAAAATGCATAGCGCATCCGACGCACGTTCAACGAAAAAGATCCTTGATCTGAAGAGAAATAATATTTCAGATCAGTGGATAAAATAATCCTAGCGTTAAGCACGTCACCACGGAAGACTCTTTGGCAAATTTTTCACAGATTTTTATATATGTTCACGTCAGACTTCAAACCAACCCCACCGACGCCCGAGACAAAACCACCAGCAAGAACCTTCAGCTACGCGCTCCAACCAAATACGCGTGATACCCACCCATGCACTAATCTCAAAAACGGTCGTTTATGACACACCTATCTGCCGGGGTGGTCGAGAATCCTCGAGGGTTGAGAACTCAACAGATTTTCCGAGTTCGAGTCCCTGTAAGAGAACATCGACACCAGCCCTTCGGGCGGAAGACTCGTATTCAGTATCATCGCCTCCCTCGCGGAGTTGGAACGAGACCCCGTCCCCGAACGTACCAACGCCGGCGGACGACCCACACCTCTCTCGCCTGACACACTGCGCGCCGCAAGAAGACTCTTTGAACAGCGCGACATGACTGTGGCGCAGATCGGTGAAGTTCTGGGCGTTAGCCGCAGCATGATCTATCGCGCCCTGCGCGGGCAGGGTTACCGTTTC
>NZ_KV788997.1:0-1837 GCF_001807395.1 Arthrobacter sp. HMSC06H05
TTTTTGTGGGGTGTGGTTGTCCGCTTTGTAGCATCTGTTTTTATGTTTTTTGCGGAGAGTTTGATCCTGGCTCAGGATGAACGCTGGCGGCGTGCTTAACACATGCAAGTCGAACGCTGAAGCCTGGTGCTTGCACTGGGTGGATGAGTGGCGAACGGGTGAGTAACACGTGAGTAACCTGCCCTTGACTTCGGGATAAGCCCGGGAAACTGGGTCTAATACTGGATATGACTCCTTACCGCATGGTGGGGGGTGGAAAGATTTATCGGTTGGGGATGGACTCGCGGCCTATCAGTTTGTTGGTGGGGTAATGGCCTACCAAGACGACGACGGGTAGCCGGCCTGAGAGGGTGACCGGCCACACTGGGACTGAGACACGGCCCAGACTCCTACGGGAGGCAGCAGTGGGGAATATTGCACAATGGGCGCAAGCCTGATGCAGCGACGCCGCGTGAGGGATGACGGCCTTCGGGTTGTAAACCTCTTTCAGTAGGGAAGCAGCCCTTTGGGGTGACGGTACCTGCAGAAGAAGCGCCGGCTAACTACGTGCCAGCAGCCGCGGTAATACGTAGGGCGCAAGCGTTATCCGGAATTATTGGGCGTAAAGAGCTCGTAGGCGGTTTGTCGCGTCTGCTGTGAAAGCCCGGGGCTTAACTCCGGGTGTGCAGTGGGTACGGGCAGGCTAGAGTGCAGTAGGGGAGACTGGAATTCCTGGTGTAGCGGTGGAATGCGCAGATATCAGGAGGAACACCGATGGCGAAGGCAGGTCTCTGGGCTGTTACTGACGCTGAGGAGCGAAAGCATGGGGAGCAAACAGGATTAGATACCCTGGTAGTCCATGCCGTAAACGTTGGGCACTAGGTGTGGGGGACATTCCACGTTTTCCGCGCCGTAGCTAACGCATTAAGTGCCCCGCCTGGGGAGTACGGCCGCAAGGCTAAAACTCAAAGGAATTGACGGGGGCCCGCACAAGCGGCGGAGCATGCGGATTAATTCGATGCAACGCGAAGAACCTTACCAAGGCTTGACATGGACCGGATCGGCGCAGAGATGTGTTTTCCTTTCGGGGCTGGTTCACAGGTGGTGCATGGTTGTCGTCAGCTCGTGTCGTGAGATGTTGGGTTAAGTCCCGCAACGAGCGCAACCCTCGTTCTATGTTGCCAGCACGTGATGGTGGGGACTCATGGGAGACTGCCGGGGTCAACTCGGAGGAAGGTGGGGATGACGTCAAATCATCATGCCCCTTATGTCTTGGGCTTCACGCATGCTACAATGGCCGGTACAATGGGTTGCGATACTGTGAGGTGGAGCTAATCCCAAAAAGCCGGTCTCAGTTCGGATTGGGGTCTGCAACTCGACCCCATGAAGTCGGAGTCGCTAGTAATCGCAGATCAGCAACGCTGCGGTGAATACGTTCCCGGGCCTTGTACACACCGCCCGTCAAGTCACGAAAGTTGGTAACACCCGAAGCCGGTGGCCTAACCCTTGTGGGGGGAGCCGTCGAAGGTGGGACTGGCGATTGGGACTAAGTCGTAACAAGGTAGCCGTACCGGAAGGTGCGGCTGGATCACCTCCTTTCTAAGGAGCACTCAACACCACAACCACACACTGGTTTGTGTTGGTTTGGTGGTGTCAGAGAATAGATGGTGCTGCTGTCACGGGTGTTGACAGGTGCCATGCTCATGGGTGGAATATCAACGAAACCACGCACTCACTCTCTTGGGGGTGTGTGGGTCTTGGTGCATTGTTGGGTCCTGGAGCAACAAACCACCAGGTACGCAGCGGGCATGTTTTGTGTTCGTGTGTTTGGTGTGGTTGTTTCTCTAGTGTGTCCCCG